>NZ_JBQEMM010000011.1:0-137484 GCF_053470025.1 Arthrobacter sp. CP30 | reverse complement strand
CCACAGCAAGCACCCCCACGGCAAACACCCCCAACACCCCGACACCCCGACACCAGCCCGGCCAGGCCAGGTTCGAAGGCCTACGGCCGGCCAGCACCAACACGGCCAGCCCCAAAGGCCCACGGCTCGGTCGGCAAAGCCCATACCGCCGAGCCGCGCAGGATGCGGCACCCGATCCCACCCGGGCGATGCTGTGCCGGAGGGAGGTGCGGTCGAGGTCACCGAGCGGCGGTAGGGTCGGGGCATGAGTGGATTGTTCTCGCACGCCTCCGCCGACGGAGATGCGCCCTCGGACCGCCCGGACATCCGGACGACGGTCTCCGTGCCCGCCTCCGCCGACCACGCCTGGGCGGGACTCGTCGAGCACCTGCACCTTTGGTGGCCGGCGGATCTCCTGAGCCGGTGGGGAACCGACAGCTTCTTCGACCTCGAGGACAACGCGCTCGTCGAGACGTCGGCGGAGGGTGACGAGAATGTCTGGGGCGAGGTGACGGACAGTGCTTCCGGGGAGTGGATGCTGCTCAGATGGCGCGCTGCCGGATCGACCACGACCACGGACCTGCGCCTGAGTGTCAGGGAGGACGCCGGTGTCCTCCATCGGGCGCGTGCCGAGGCAGCCGCTGGGGGCATATCCGGGTCCGGCGGAGCCGAGGTCGTCGACCAGGCGGAGGGGGATGGACCTGTCGAGACAACGCTGGACCTGACCCACGGTGGATGGACGCGCGCCGATCCGCATGACCTCTACGACTTCTACCGTCAGTTCTGGCCCGAAGCCCTGGCGCGGTACCGCCGCTTCATGGGGGGATCATGATCGATGTATCCGCGCTGGGGGATCTCGAGGGCATCCTTCCCGGGCGCGTCTCCACCTCGTCCGCCGATCTGACGAGCTACTCGCGTGATCAGGGGCCGGTGCTCGAGCCGGCACTTCCCGTCGCGGTGGTCCGGGCAGAATCCGTGGCCGATGTGCAGGAGGTGCTGCGGTGGGCCACTCGCCACAGGGTCCCGGTCGTCAGCCGTGGAGCCGGGTCGGGCGTGTCAGGCGGCGCCCACGCGACGACAGGGAGTGTCATCCTGTCACTGGAGCTCATGACGCGCATCCTCGAGATCAATCCCGATGACGAGACCGCCGTCGTCGAACCGGGCGTGGTCAACGCCGCCCTGAACGACGCCGTAGCCGGCCATGGGCTGATGTATGCCCCGGATCCGGCCAGCTATCGATGGTCGACGATCGGCGGGAATGTCGCCACCAACGCCGGTGGCCTGCGATGCGCCAAGTACGGGGTGACGCGTGACTCGGTCCTCGCACTCGACGTCGTCCTGGCGGACGGGACGCTGGTCAGGACCGGACACAGGACGTTCAAGGGTGTTGCAGGCTACGATCTGACGGCATTGATGACGGGCTCGGAAGGCACGCTCGGGGTGATCGTCGGGATCACCGTCCGGCTCCGCTACCTGCCGACGTCCGTCCACACCGTGGCGGCTTTCTTCGAAGACTTCACGAGCGCTGCGGCCGGGGTGCTCGCCATCGGACGGGCCAGAGTGCAACCGGCGATCCTGGAACTCCTCGACGGCAACACTCTCGAGGCGCTCGACGGCGCCCACGGGTCCGACCTCCGCCGTCGTGGGGGTTCCCTGCTCCTCGCGAGGACGGATGGGTACGGGGCGGCCGCGGAGGCGGAGCAGATCCGCGCAGTACTTCTCGGGCTGGGTGCACGCGTGAGCGACGAAGGCTCCGAGGAAGCGGACCGGCTGGTGGATCTCCGGCGGCACAGCAGGGGCGACGAGGTCGACGACCTGTACAGGGTGGGGGAGGACGTCGCCGTGCCCAAATCGCAGCTGGTCGGCTACGTCGCCGCACTGGAGGCGATGGCATCACGTCATCAGGTGCAGTTGAAGGTCGTGGCGCACGCCGGGGACGGAAACCTGCATCCCACCTTCTGGGTGGAACGACGGGAGGGGCCTCAGGCGCAGGAACGGCTGGAGTCGGCGCTGGACGAATCGGTCCGTTGCGCACTGGACCTGGGCGGCACGATCACCGGGGAGCACGGCGTGGGACAGTACAAGCGACGGTGGCTCGCCTGGGAGCAGGCGCCGGAGATCCTCGCGCTCCAGGCGCGGATCAAACAGGTCTTCGATCCTCTCGGCATCCTGAATCCGGGAAAGGCGATCGTCTCCTGATCGTTGCCTTGGGCTGCCCGAGGGACGCCCGGCCGCGATGATACTGTTCAGGAAATCGGTGGAACACACCGTCACTTTCATCGCGCCACGGGGAGCAGCATGTCTGACAACAATCCAGGATCGCAGGGCAACTCGCCCTACGGTCAGCAGAACCAGCCACAGTACGGTCAGAACCAGCCGCAGTACGGCCAGAACGCCCCGCAGTACGGCCAGAACGCACCGCAGTACGGTGAACAGAGTCCCACTGCCTACGGGCAGCAGCAGGGACAGTCGCCCTACGGCCAGCAGGGCGGGAACAACTACCCGGGACAGCAGGGCTACCAGGGGCAGGTCACCGAGAACCCGGGCAGGACGCTCGGCATCGTGGGCTTCATCCTCGCGATCCTGATCGCGCCGGTCGGCCTGATCATCAGCATCGTGGCGTTCGTGAAATCACGGAGGGCCAAGATGGGCAACGGGTTCGCCCTCGCCGGCATCATCATCGGCATCCTCTTCACGATCGGACTGGCCGTCCTCATCATCGGGTTCATCGCTCTGATTCCCGCTTTCACCGAGTTGGCCGAACTGTGCCAGGGCGTCCCCAGTGGAACCCAGGTCGAGTTCCAGGGGACGACGACGACCTGCCCCTGATCGATATGTGAGGAAGGGCCGGCAGCCGATGGCTGCCGGCCCTTCCTCGTTGCAGCCTAGTTGTCCCGGTACTCGGAGTCCTCATCGATGCCGATGGTGCGGGCGTCGGCGGTCAGCATGATCTCCGCCTCGTCACGACGGTGCCGTAGCTCGTCATCGAGGTAGGACTGCACGGCCTCCGCCATCGGGACGTTGCGGTCCTCGCGCTCCGACATGTACCAGCGGTGCTCCAGGACCTCGTGCACCACCTCCGCGGGCTCGAGCTTCCCGCCCAGCTCCCGCGGGACCGCCCGGACGATCGGCTCGAAGACCTCGTTGACCCACAGGTGGGCGCTGAATTCCTCGTCGAGGGTCGGATTGTTGTCCGCCCGGTAGGCGTCCATGTCGTTGAGCAGGCGCCGTGCCTGGTTCTCCTGCGCGTCGAGGCCGGTCAGCCGCAGCAGCCTGCGACTGTGGTGCCCGGCGTCCACGACCTTGGGCTGCAGCTGGATCTGCGTCCCGTTGACGGCCGTCTTGATGGCATATTCCTCGACGTCGAAGCCGAGCTCGTTGAGGCGCCGGATGCGGGCACCTACGCGCCAGCGCTCCCCGAGCTCGAAGGACTCCTTCTCGGTGAGCTCGGTCCACAGGCGGCGGTAGCTGTCCATGATCAGCTCGCTCGTCGCCAGCGGATCCACCTTCTCCTCGATCAGTCCGCCCTCGGCGAGGTCCATCAGTTCACCGGCGATGTTGACGCGGGCGATCTCGAGGTCGTATTCGCGCTGCCCCGTCGACAGTTCGGGATATAGTTCGCCGGTCTCCGCGTCGACCAGGTACGCGGCGAAGGATCCCGCGTCGCGGCGGAACAGGGTGTTGGACAGGGAGACGTCCCCCCAGTAGAAGCCGATGAGGTGCAGGCGGACGAGGAGGAGCGCCTGGGCGTCGATGAGACGCGTGAGGGTATCGCGGCGGAGCGTCTGGGAGAACAGCGCGCGGTAGGGCAGTGAGAACTTCAGGTGCCGTGTGACGAGGACGGGATCGAGTTCGTCGCCGTCGGGAGTGGTCCGGCCCGAGATGACGGCGACGGGCTCCACGCAGGGAACATCCAGCCGCTGCAGCTTGCGGAGCATGTGGTATTCGTGCCGGGCGATGTGCTCGCTCGTCTCCTTGACGGCGATCACCGATCCGCCCAGATGTGCGAAGCGCACGATGTGCCGGGAGATGCCACGGGGGAGGGCTGCGAGTGCGCTGGCGGGCCACTGCTCTAGGGCGATGTGCCAGGGCAGGTCGAGCAGTTCGGGATCCGTCGCAGCGGCCGTGATGTTGAGGGACCCGAGGCTCGGGCTCTCCGACGACGCCGGGCGGAGCCTCGGGAGCTTGCCGGCCTGCTCGTAGTCGGTCGGCTCGTCATGCCACTGGGCGTTCGAGGTCTCGGTCATGGTGTTGCCTCCGGGTCGGGGCGGGAAGGGGCCTGCGTCAAGCGTAGTTGCCACCGACGCGACGATGGCGTCCACCGAGCCCCAGAGGGTACCCGGCGGACGCCACCGTCGTCGTACTGGTTGGCTCGTGCGCGGAGGACTAGACCGTCTCGGCCAGGCGGAGGCCGCTGCTCGTGTCGAACAGGTGTACGTGGCCCTGCTCGGGGCGGACGAACACGCTGTCACCCTTCATCGGCGGGCGGCGACCGTCGACGCGCACGACCATGTCGTGGTTCTTGCCGTCGAGCGTGGTGTGACCGTAGATGTAGGCGTCGGCGCCGAGTTCCTCGACGACGTCGACCTCGACGGGCAGTCCCTCACCGGTCGCGGACACGACGAGGTCCTCGGGACGGACACCCAGCGTGACGGTGTTCCCTGCCGCGGCGTCCAGGACGCTGCCGGGAACCGGGTAGACGATGCCGCCGAAGATGACGCCACCGTCGGCCACGGGCAGCTCGAGGAGGTTCATCGCGGGAGAGCCGATGAAGCCGGCCACGAAGACGTTCTTGGGACGCTCGTAGAGGTTGCGCGGGGTGTCGACCTGCTGCAGGATGCCGTCCTTCAGCACGGCGACGCGGTCTCCCATGGTCATGGCCTCGACCTGGTCGTGCGTGACGTAGACCGTGGTGACGCCGAGGCGGCGGGTGAGCGACGCGATCTGCGTACGGGTCTGCACCCGGAGCTTGGCGTCGAGGTTGGAGAGGGGCTCGTCCATGAGGAACACCTGCGGGTTACGCACGATGGCGCGGCCCATGGCGACACGCTGCCGCTGCCCACCGGAGAGGGCCTTCGGCTTGCGGTCCAGGTAGTCCTCGAGGTCGAGGAGCTTGGCGGCCTCGCGGACGCGCTCGGCGCGCTCCTCCTTTGAGACGCCCGCGATCTTCAGGGCGAAGCCCATGTTGTCGGCGACCGACATGTGGGGGTAGAGCGCGTAGTTCTGGAAGACCATCGCGATGTCGCGATCCTTCGGGGGGACGTCGGTGACGTCACGGTCGCCGATGAGGATGCGTCCGGAGTTCACGTCCTCGAGGCCGGCGAGCATGCGCAGCGAGGTGGACTTCCCGCAACCGGAGGGGCCGACGAGGACGAGGAATTCGCCGTCGGCGATGTCGATGTCCAGCTTGTCGACGGCGGGCTTCTCTGTGCCCGGGTACAGGCGCGTGGCCTGGTCAAACGTTACCGTTGCCATGGTGGTGGTTCCTTTTCACGGGCAGGTACGTGCCCGACGATCCGTAGTGAATGGAAGAGTATTCAGTTGTGGTGCGCGACCCGCCAGCAGTACCGGTGACGTTGGTCACGCTTGGAGCAGTATGACACGTTCAGCTGATCGGTGCACGGGATGTGCGCAAGGACACCAGTTCCTCGAGCACCTCGGAGAAGGCCTCGGGCGTGGCGACGGTGAACGGCGCGGACGTCGGGCCCGGGCCGATCCTGATGCCGACGTCGCCCGGGCGGAGGGTGAGTTGGGCGTGCTCGTCGGTGACGTCGTCGCCGGCGAACAGGAGTGCGGTCGCTCCCGTGGTCTCCCGGAGCAGAGCCAGCCCCTGGCCCTTGTCCGCTCTGATGACGGAGACCTCGAGCACGCGCTTGCCGTCGGTGACGCTGATGTCCCCGAGCGGCGCGAGGCCGGCACGGGCAGCTGCCACGGCAGCATCGGCGACGTCGTCGGCCGCTGTTCTCGTGTGGAGGACGACCCCGGCGGGCTTGAACTCGATGCGGGTACCCGGATGCGTTGCGACGGTGTGTTCGACGACGTCGACGGCCCGGGCGAGAAGCCCGGCCT
The DNA here is from genome assembly GCF_053470025.1 of Arthrobacter sp. CP30. Taxonomy (NCBI): domain Bacteria; kingdom Bacillati; phylum Actinomycetota; class Actinomycetes; order Micrococcales; family Micrococcaceae; genus Arthrobacter; species Arthrobacter sp. CP30. The sequence continues at coordinate 131,436 of NZ_JBQEMM010000011.1, read as the reverse complement.
GATCCGCGGTCAGGGCGAGGGCCACGCCGTCGGGTCCCGTCCACGTCTCTGCCCCGTGGCTGCCGATCAGCAGCATGTCCTCGGGCGGTTCTGCCACCACGCGCAGGCTGTCGAGGGCTCGGCCCGAGATCAGCGCCGTCGTCGTGCCCGGCAGGCCGGCCAGCGCTCGCAGCGCAGCGGCCGACGCCGGGAGGGCGCGTGCGTCCTCCGCCCTCTCGACCAGGGGTGCGAGGGTCCCGTCGAAGTCGAGGGCGACGAGCAGCCGGGGCGTGGCGGCGAGCGACGCGAGGGCGGAGAGCAGCTCCGGCTCAAGCGCCATGACCCGCACTTCCCGCGTGCAGGGCGTTGAGGAAGGCCTGAGACCAGCGTTCGACGTCGTTGTGGACCACCTGGCGGCGCATCAGCCGCATGCGCCGCATGGCCTCGGTCTTCGGCATGGAGATCGCCGTGACGATGGCGGTCTTCAGGCCGTCGATGTCGTGCGGATTCACGAGGATGGCCTGGCGGAGCGTGTCCGCGGCGCCCGCGAATTCGCTGAGCACCAGCATGCCGGTGTTGTTCGTGCGCGCCGCCACGTATTCCTTGGCGACGAGGTTCATGCCGTCCCGCAGGGCGGTCACCAGCATGACGTCGGCGGCGAGGTACAGGGCCACCATCTCCTCGACGGGATAGCTGTGGTGCAGATAGCGGATGGCGGTGTTCTTCATGGTGTCGTGCGTGCCGTTGATGCGGCCGACGGCGCCCTCGATGTCCTCGCGGAGGATCCGGTACTGCTCCACCCGCTCGCGGCTGGGGCTCGCGACCTGGATGAGGGCGGCGTCCTCGACCGTGATCGCGCCGTCCTCGAGCAGCTCGCCGTACGCCTTCAGGCGATGGCCGATGCCCTTGGTGTAGTCGAGGCGATCCACGCCGAGGAGGATGTGCTGCGGGTCGCCGAGCTCGCGCCGGATCTCGCGGGAGCGCTCGATCACGTCGGGCCGCTGCGCGAGTTCCGTGATCGACGCCGTGTCGATCGAGATGGGGAACGCCTCCGCGCGGGAGACGTAGGCAGGGGTGCCGTCGTCGCCCTCGGGGACCTGTACCTGCTGGGCCTTGATGGTGTGGCCCTTGAAGCGGCGGACGCACCGCAGGAAGTTGCTCGCGTCGCTGGGACGCTGGAAGCCGATGAGGTCGGCGCCGAGGAGACCCTCGATCACCTGGCGGCGCCACGGGAGCTGCGCGTAGATCTCGAGGGGGGGGAAGGGGATGTGGTTGAAGAAGCCGATCTTGAGGTCCGGCCGGGCCTGCCTCAGCATCTTGGGCACGAGCTGCAGCTGGTAGTCCTGGACCCAGACGGTGGCGCCCTCGGCCGCGACGGACGCCGTCGCCGCAGCGAAGCGCTCGTTCACCTTCCGGTAGGAGTCCCACCAGGTGCGGTGGAACTCCGGCGAGGCGATGACGTCGTGGTAGAGCGGCCACAGCGTGGCGTTCGAGAAGCCCTCGTAGTAGAGCTCGACCTCCTCGGCGCTGAGCGGCACGGGGACGAGGCGCATATTCGCCTCGTCGAAGGGCTCGAGCGTCTCGTCGGACGCACCGTGCCAGCCGACCCAGGCGCCGTCGGCTTTCGCCATGACGGGCGCCAGTGCCGTCACCAGGCCTCCGGGGGACCGGCGCCAGGAGCTCTCCCCGTGCTCGTCCACCACGCGATCCACGGCGAGCCTGTTCGAGACGACGATGAAGTCGAAGTCCCCGAACCGGCCGTCGGTCGGGAAAGAGGGCTTCACGCCAGGTGTCGTGGACGGTTGTGCTGCGCTCAAAACTGGCTCCATCGCAGAAGGGGGATCTCCCGCCCGACTCTATCGGGTCGGGCAGGAGTCGGCCGGGGACGTGAGCTGGGCGGAAGCGCTCAGGTGCGGTCGATAGCATGGCCTCCCAGCACACCGACGAAGAGGACCGATGGCGCCCGCACCCGGACACAAGCCGACCAAAGCCCAGCGCACCGCCGCAACCCGTGAGCGGGAGCGGGTGGCTGCGGAGGAGCAGCAGCGGAAGGACCGCCGCAACGGGATGCTCGCCAAGTGGGGTGTGGTGGTCGCGGGACTGATCGTCGTCGCCCTCATCGCGGTGGTGGTCATCAACACTGTGCGCGGCCGGATCCCCGACGCCGGGCCGGCGCCCCAGGCCGGCAATGCCCAGGGTGGCATCACGCTCCTGTCGAGCACCGACACGGCGCCGACGGGGACCGACACGGTGGACGTCGCGACTCTCCCCGCCGAGCCCGCAGCGGAGGGAGCCATCCCCGAGGGCATCACGTCCGTCACCAACGGTCCCCTGCAGGTGGTGGCGTACGTGGACATCAACTGCGTGCACTGCGCGGACTTCGAGGCACGGCATTCCGAGCAGATCCTCTCGTGGCTGGACGCCGGCGAGATCACGTTCGAGTACCGCACCGTGGCCTACCTCGACCGCAACAGCAGCACCGAGTACTCCTCCCGCGCCGCGAACGCCGTCGCCTGTGTGGCCGACTCCGCGCCCGAGGCGTACTTCGACGTCAACCAGCGCCTGTTCGCGCACTACGAGCAGGGAGAGCTCGACGACGACGGCCTCGTGGCGCTCGCCGCGGACGCAGGCGCGGGGGACATCTCCGCGTGCGTGGAGGAGGGGACCTTCCGCCCATGGGCGAAGTTCGCCACGGCTGCGGCTCAGGCGGCTGCCGTCGGCGGCACGCCGACGGTGTTCGTCAACGGTGCCGCGGTCCCGAACGCCGTCGAGGACTTCGAGACGACGGTCCAGGAGGAACTGGACGCCCGCAGCTGATTTCCGGCGGTGGCGGGCCTGGGCTACCCTTATTGAGCGCTCGACTGCCCTCCAGCCAGGGGCGACGGCGCCCGCTGGCCCGGCCAGTTCGCCTCCTTAGCTCAGTTGGCCAGAGCACCGCTCTTGTAAAGCGGGGGTCGTCGGTTCGAATCCGACAGGAGGCTCCACACCCGCCTGCTGTTCCTCCCGCGAACACGCCCGATGCGCGGAACGCCGCCGGCTCTCACCCCCAGCCCTGCCGGTGCTCCTTGCCCCGCACGGCGTCGCGGACTGCACGCTCGAGGGACCGGTCATGGGATCGTCGCTCGGGCGGGTTCTGCCGGCGGTGGAGGCTCTCGAGTTCGCGCTGCATCTTCCGGTAGCTCCGCCACCGCCGCTCCTCGAGTGCCCCGGACAGGAGGGCGAGCTGGACGGCGCACCCGGGTTCGGCATCGTGCGCGCAGTCTCGGAACCTGCAGGAGGCGAACAGGTCCTCGATCTCGCCGAAGACCTCGGCCAGTCCGTCCTCGGCGTCCCAGAGGGCGAACCCCCGGAGCCCTGGTGTGTCCATGAGGACGGCGCCGTCGCCGATCGGTACCAGCTCCCTCGCCGTCGTCGTGTGCCTGCCGCGGCCATCGCCCAGCCTGACCCGACCCGTGTCCTGCACATCCCGGCCGACGAGCGCATTGACGAGGCTCGACTTGCCGGCACCCGATGGCCCGAGGAGGGCGAGGGTGCGCCCCGCACCGACGCGGGCTCGCAGGTCATCGAGGCCGTCTCCGTCCTCGGCGGACGTGGTGAAGACCTCCACGCCCCGCGCACGCTCCACCGTGTCCGCGACGACGGCATCGAAACGGGAGCTGAGGTCGGCCTTGGTGAGCACCACGAGGGGGACGGCGCCAGAGTCCCAGGCTGCGACCAGCGTCCGCTCCAGACGGTTCGCCGACAGCGCCCGGTCCAACGGGACGACGACACCCACCAGATCGACATTGGCGCCGAGCAGTTGCGCCTCCGAGAGCGGATCGTGGGCGCGTTTGCGCTGCAGGACCGCCCAGCGCGGAAGGACGCCGACGACGCGCGGATCCTCACCGCCGGAGACGGCGACCCAGTCGCCGGTCACGAGGGACTCGTGCGCCTGCACCCCGAGCAGGCCCTGTTCAGTGGCGAGGAGCAGGCGGGCGCGGTCCGCGCGGACCACCCGGGCGGGGGAGGCGGCCGGTGCAGCTGTGGACGGGAGATGGAGGGAGAAGAGGCGGGCGACACGGTCCGTGTAGCCGTACTGCTGAAGAGGGTTCAACGGAGATCCTCCGGGGAAGCTCCCCGGGCGCGGCTGGCCTCAGGGCTGGAGCGCAGGAACCGGGGAGGTGACGACGAGGGGGGTGGGGGCGGTGGTCGACGCGCCGACAGTGACGTTCTCCATGACCCACCTCCTGTCGTTCCCGAGGGACCCGTCCGGGCCCGCGAGAGCCCAGTGTAATCCGTTGCCGATCCGGACGACAGAGGTCAGGCCGATGTCCTGTCGGTCTTCTCCACCGACCGGCGCGCGGTCCTGCGCCTCGCGTCGCCGAGGTCCCGCCGGAACTTCTCCTCGTCCACGGCTGTGTTGCGGCTCATGCCCATGACCCAGACGACGATGACGACGGTGGCGAGAAGCCATACGGCGGCACCGGCGGCGACGAGGAGGGCGATCTGCAGAACAGTCATCATGCTCCTCTCGTCATCGGACAGCGGGCGTCGCTTCGTCGCGGGTGCTCCATTGTCCCAGAGTGGCGCCGGACTGTCAGGTCGCCACCCCCGGCGGTGGATACCGGACGCCGAGGGAGGATCAGCTGCGCTGATCGGGGCCCTGCGCCTGGACCTGCTCGGCCTCGCGCTTTTCGGTCCCGGTGGCCAGGACCAGCAGGGTGAGGGCCGCTGCGGCGAGCATGACGCACACCATCGCCACCTGGTCTCCGCCGAGCAGGCCGACGAAGGGGCTGAGGAGACCGGCCACGCCGGACTGCAGGGCGCCGATGACCGCCGCCGCCGTCCCCGCCCTGTGGCCGTAGTGGTGCAACGCGAGCACGGAGGCGTTGGCCGGGGTCACAGACACCGCACAGGCGCGCGGTCGGCCCGGCGAGCAGCTGCGGTGGGCGCAGATCGGAACGGCCGAAAAGGTGGACAGCAGGGGTTCAGCGCGTTAGCGCGGTGGCAGGCGGTGCGTCGTCACGCTGACTGCGCCGTCATCGACGACGGCGGTCATGTAGGTGCAGAACGGTTGGCGACGGCGGTCGGTGGGCGAGCCCGGATTGAGGAGCCGGAGACCGCCCGGCGCAGTGGTGTCCCACGGGATGTGGCTGTGGCCGAACACCAGGACATCGGTGTCCGGATGGAGCGCCGCCATGCGGGCTTCCCGGCCCTGGCTCTGGCCGGTCTCATGGACGACGGCGAGCCGCACGCCCTCGAGCTCCGCCCGGGCGACGAGGGGGAGGCGAGAGCGCAGGTCGGCGCCGTCGTTGTTGCCGTAGCAGGCGATGAGTCGCCGGGCCCTCTCCTCCAGTTCGTCCAGCAGCCCCGTGTCGGTCCAGTCCCCTGCATGGACGACGACGTCGGCCGAGCCGACGGCGTCCCACACCTCGTCGGGCAGCACCTTGGCCCGCTTCGGCAGGTGGGTGTCGGCGAGGAGCGTCAGGCGGAGGACCATGGTGCCAAGTCTGCCGCGGAATCCGGCACTCAGGCACCCGTGACAAGCCGGTGACCCTATGGCATGCTTCCGTAAGCACGCTTACTAATCACGGTCCGGACCACGAGGAGGCAGACCATGCGGATCGACAAACAGCAGATCATCGACCTGCTGAAGAGCCAGGGCGAGGACGACCACGCCGATCAGGCACAGTCCGTGCTGCCGGATCAGGTGGACCCGGAACAGCACGCGGACCTGCTCGCCAGGATCGGCATCAACCCGACGGACCTGCTGGGCAAGATCCCGGGTCTCGGCGGTTTCGGGGGCCAGGTCGGCGCGGTGAACCGTCACCGCCACGAGGCAGGGAGACAGTGATGGAAACAGGACAAGCGGTATGGATCATCGTCGCGATCGTGGTCCTTCTGGCGATCATCGCCGTCGTCGCCGTTCTGGCGCGGAAGCGGGGGCATGCCCAGCGGAAGCGGCAGCAGGACGAGGACCGCCACAGGGCGGCCGAGATGCGCGAGCAGGCGAAGGCCACGGAATTGGACGCCCGTGAGCGCGAGGCCAGGGCGTCGATGGCGGAGGCCGAGGCGCAGCGCGCCGAGGTCGAGGCGCAACGGCTGCGGCAGCAGGCGCAGGAGCGACAGGCCGACGCGCACGGACTGCGTGAGAAGGTCACCCATCACAGCCAGGAGGCCGACGCACTGGACCCCGATGTGCCGACGGACAAGGATCGGCGCGGCCACTGAGCCGACCATCGGGAGGGAAGATTCATGACGGATACGCTGCGCGTGGTCATCACCGGTCCATCGAGCGGGATCGGGCGGGCAACCGCCCGGCTGTTCGCGGAGGAGGATGCCCGGCTGGTCCTCGCCGGGCGTGACGCCTCGACGCTCGAGGACGTCGCGGCATAGTCCCGCGCCCTGGGGGCGACGGCGATCACCCTCCGCACGGACGTCTCCTCCGCCGAGGAGGTTGACCGCCTTGCCGACGCGGCTGTCGAACGGTTCGGCGGAATCGACGTCTGGGTGGGTAATGCCTCCCTGTACAGCTTCGGTACGTTCGAGCAGACACCGCCCGATGTCTTCGACCGGCTCCTGTCCGTCAACCTCTCCGGACAGGTGTACGGGGCGCGGGCGGCGCTGCGCGTCTTCCGGCGCCAGGAGCACGGGGTGCTGGTCTCGGTGGCCTCCGTCTACTCGAGGATTACGTCGCCGCTCGTCAGCCCTTACGTCACCAGCAAGTTCGGCCTGCTCGGCTTCCTCGAGGTGCTGCGGATGGAACTGGCGAGCGCACCTGACATCCATGTCTGCGCCGTGCTACCCGCAACCATCGACACGCCGATCCACCAACATGCCGCGAACCATACCGGCCGGGCCGTCCGGCCGCTCCCCCCGGTCACCGATCCCCTCCGGGTGGCACGGGCGATCGTGCGGGTCTCGCACGCACCACGCCGGCTGACCCAGGTGGGTCGGGTGCAGTCGTTGTTCGTCCACGCCCGTGCCCTCGCCCCCGCGGCGTACCAGGCCGTCGTGGCCCGTGCCTACCCTGCCCTCGCGCTCACGCGGGACGCGGCCCCCGTCTCGGACGGCAACGTGTTCCATCCGGATCGTCACTCCACCGGCGTGACCGGGGGGTGGCGCTGGTTCCCCCGGCTGCGGCGCATTGCCGGCGAGGCCGCCCGACGACGCTGACGGGCGGGCCACCCGCCCTCGGCTGGTCTCGCCGTTGCGGTCCCGTACCACCCGCCCGCGCAGCAACGGAAAAGGCGCCGGCAGGATGCGCCGACGCCTTCCTCCGCGCGGTGTCCGCCCATGTCACGGATGACCGTCAGCGGCTCACCACCATGTGCTCGTTGGGGACGCAATGGGTCATGGTCAGCCCCGTGACGTCACGGGGTCCGTTGTTCCCGAGGTTCTCCAGGCGGGCGAGCTCGTCCTCCGAGAGGGTCTGGCTCGCGAGCGGAGGTAGGTCCTTCACCTCGTCCAGGCCGATGCCGAGCCCTTCCCCGACGCGGGCACCCAGTTCGTCGTCCACCAGGTGGAAGTGCCACACCATGCGTTCCTGCACGGCGCGCGCGGCCTGCCCGATCAGGGTCACGAAGTTCCCGACCAGGTCATCCTTCTCCCACTGCTCGAGCAGCTGGTAGCGCTGACCGGCCTGCAGGTAGTCGTTGGTCAGCGGTATCCGCCTGCGCGTCAGCCGACCGGTGATCTCGGGGCCCTGGTCGTCGTGCGTGGGGTACTCGCCCTCGCGGAGTCCACCCGTGATCGAGGGCTCGTAGGTGACGTGCGGATTCTGGCCGGGCGCGAGGTCCGTCCCGTAGGACATCTGGCCACCGCGCTGGTTCGTGTGCACCGCTGCGTTCTTGGCGGAGTTCACGGGCAGCTGGAGGTAGTTCGGTCCCACACGGTATCGCTGGGCATCGCTGTAGCTGAAGGTCCGCCCCACGAGCATCTTGTCGTCGGAGAAATCGAGTCCGTCGACCAGCACGCCGGTGCCGAAGGACAGCTGCTCGTTCTCGTTGTGGTGATCGGCCACGTTCCGGTTGAGCGTCATGGTGCCCACGAGCTTCGGCTCGAAATCCTGCTCCGGCCAGGTCTTGGTGTCGTCGAGCGGGTCGAAGTCGAGTTCCGGGTGGTCGCCGTCGTCCATGAGCTGGACGTACAGGTCCCACGTCGGGTACTCGCCACGCTCGATGGCTTCGTAGAGGTCCTTCGACGCATGTCCGAGATCGGTGGCCTGGATGGTGGCGGCGTCCTCCTCGGTGAGGCTCTTCACGCCCTGGTGCGGCTGCCAGGTGTACTTCACGAGCTTCGTCCCGCCCCCGGCGTCCACCCACTTGTACGTGTTGACACCGAATCCCTGCATGTGGCGGTAGTCCGCGGGGATGCCGCGCGGGCTGAAGAGGTTGACGAGCATGTGCATGGACTCCGGGGTCTGCGACATGAAGTCGAAGATGCGGCCCGGCTCCTGCCGGAAGGTGACGGGGTCCGGCTTCAGCGCGTGGATGACGTCCGGGAACTTGATGGCGTCGCGGATGAAGAACACGGCGAGGTTGTTGCCCACCAGATCCCAGTTGCCGTCCTCGGTGTAGAACTTGACCGCGAACCCGCGGGGGTCCCGCGCGGCTTCCGAGGAGTCACGGCCACCGATGACGGTGGAGAAGCGGACGGCGACCTCGGTCTTCTTGCCCGGCTCGGAGAAGAGCTTCGCGCGGGTGTAGGCGGCGATCGGCTCGTCTCCCCACCGGCCGGTGGCCTCGAACTCACCGAAGGCGACGGCGCCGCGGGCATGGACCACCCGCTCCGGGATGCGCTCGCGGTCGAAGTGGCTGATCTTTTCGAGGAACTGGTAGTTCTCGAGGGTGGCGGGGCCCCGCTCGCCCACCGTGCGGGAGTTCTGGTTGTCGTAGACCTAGTGGCCCTGGCGGTTCGTCAGGACGGCACGGTCATCGCCCTCGGCGGGTGGCTGGCTGGCGACATCGGTCATGGGGTTCTCCTCACAGCGGACTCTGGTCGTTTCGGGCAGCGGGGATGCCCTGCCGGCTCCCACGTCCGCTCTCGACGCTACCCAAGCCACTGATGCACAGCAACCTTAGTAATTGTCCGCGACGCCCTCGATCTCGGCGTAGCGACGGAGGAGGGCAGCGGCGCCGCCACCGGGTTCGGCGTCGACCGCCCGGTGCATGGACGCGAGCTTCGCCGCGCCTGCCCGGAACGGCGGCAGCAGGGGGACGTCCGGATCCGTCACGACGTCGATGACGAAGGGCCGGTCCGCGGCGAAGGCCCGGTGCCACGCCTCAGCGAGGTCCGCCGGATCCTCGACCCGCACGCCGTCGAGTCCCAGCAGCTTCGCGTGCGCGGCGGCGTCGACGGCGGGCAGGGCCTGGCTGTCCTCGAAGCGGGGTTCAGCTTCCATCTCGCGCTGTTCCCACGAGACCTCCGAGAGATCCCGGTTCGAGAGCACGCACACGACGAAGCGCGGGTCCGCCCAGCCGCGCCACAACCGCGCGACGGTGACGAGTTCGGCCAGCCCCGCCATCTGCAGCGCGCCGTCGCCGAGGAGCACCACAACGGGGCGCTCGGGGCGTGCGAGCTTCGCGGCGATACCGTACGGCATGCCCGCACCCATGCAGCCGAGGGTGCTCGACAGATGTGCGGGCACGCCGCGGGGGAGGCGCAGCTGGCGCGCGTACCAGTAGACGCAACTGCCGACGTCGACCGCCACCTGCGCATCGCCGGGCAGTGCATCGCTGAGCTCGCGCACGACGCGCTCCGGGTTGACGGGCCGGGCAGGGGTCAGGGCGCGTTCGAGCGCTATCCGGTGCCACCTCTCCACCTGCTCCTCGACCTCGGCACGGTAGGAGTGGTCCTGCTGGCCGTGCAGGAGGATCAGCAGGGCCCCGAGTGTCTCGGCCGCGTCCCCGTGGAGCGCCACCTCCACCGGGTAGCGGTTCCCGATCGCCTTCGGGTCGATGTCGATCTGGACCGCGCGTGCCTGCCCCGGGGCAGGGTAGTACTCCGTCCAGGGGTCGTTGGAGCCGATGATGAGCAGGGTGTCGCACGTATCCATGAGGTGCGCGCTCGCCGTGGTGCCGAGATGGCCCATCGTGCCGGTCACGAACGGGAGCGACTCGTCGACGAAGGGCTTGCCGAGGAGGCTCGTGGTGATGCCCGCGCCGAGGCGTTCGGCGACGGCGACCACCTCCTGCTGTGCATGCGCGGCCCCCTGCCCCACCAGGAGCGCGATCCTCCGGCCGGCGTTCAGGACGGCGGCGGCGTCGAGCAGGTCCGCCTCGCGCGGCGCGACGCACCCGAGGGACCACACCGGCGACGACGGGACCACGCCGTGCTCGTGCGGCGTGGACGGCGCTGCCTCCTGCTGGAGGTCGTGCGGCAGGATCACGACGGCGGGTGACCGGGTGGCGAGCGCGGCCTTGAACGCACGGTCGAGGACCATGGGCAGCTGCTCGGCGTCCGTGACCTGCTGGAGGAAGTCCGAGGCGACGTCCTTGAACAGGCTGGGCAGGTCGATCTCCTGCTGGTAGGCCGAGCCGAGGACGGTGCGGCTCTGCTGGCCGACCAGTGCGACGACGGGAACGCTGTCCTTCCGGGCGTCGTACAGGCCGTTGAGCAGATGCACCGCCCCCGGTCCCTGCGTCGCGGTGACGACGCCCACCCGGCCGGTGTACTTCGCGTGCGCCACAGCCATGAAGGCGGCCGCCTCCTCGTGGCGGGCCTGGACGAAGGCGGGGCCCCCTGCCCGGCGCAGTGCGCCGAGCAGGGGATTGATACCGTCTCCGCTGTAGCCGAAGATCCTGTCGACGTGCCAGTCCCCGAGTCGGCGCACCACGAGGTCGGCGACCGACCCGGACGTCTCCGTCCCGGCCCGCTGTGCGGAAGTATCCGCCATGGTGTCAGGCCGCTGTCGGTGCGGCGGGTCCGGTGGGCCAGCGCAGGAGCGCAGCGATGGGCTTCTCCTCGAGCGCACCGGACGGGTACATCGTCACCTGCGCATCGGTGAGCGTGGCGGCCCGGAGGAGCCCGGCGACCGCCGGCACCTCGCCCAGCACGCCCGCTCCGGCGGTGTCGGCCTCGGAGGTCGCGACCCAGGGTGCTGCGTCGAGTGCGAGGAGGGTCTCGCCGTCCCAGGCCGTGGTCTCGAGGAGGAGGACTTCGACCTGCGCCTGCTGCAGGGCCGTGATCACGGCCCCGCGGCCGACGGCGGACGTCCGTGTCCCCTGGCCCTCCTTCTCGGCGAGGCGTTCGAGGAGCGAGTGCTGACGCTCCGCCATGGTGCGTGCCACGAGCTGCTGGACCTGCTCCAGGAAGGTCTCCTCGTCGGCTCCGTCCGCGCGGGTGTTGCTCTCGATGACGCCGAGCTTCGCGGCGGACTCCTGCGACACCTCGTCGGCCACCAGTTGGCGCGCACGGATGTCACCAGCCACCACGATCAACTGCGCGTCGTGCTCCGCGGCGATGCGGTCGATCTCGGCGGCGACCTCACGGGAGTTCATCTTCCAGACCTTCTCCGCATGCTGCTGCATGCGGCGGTGCCCCCAGCCTCCGCTCCCCAGCTTGCGGGTGTGCATCGTGTCACCCTCGACCTCGGAGGCGGGGGCCCCGGAGGTGATGTGCTGCTCGTCGCCGTCGGCGTACCGCAGGTAGATCTCGCCGCCGTGGTGCCCCACCTCCGCCACCAGGTAGGCGAAGTCCTCGGGGGTGTGGTGGACGAGCGGCGTGAGGTCGGGTACGGGGCCGGTGTTGGTCACCGTGAGGCCGACGAGGTCGCCGGGCAGGAACTCGTCGACGACGGCTTTCCCGCCGTTGACGAGGAGGTAGCGCGTCACCGGGTCCGGCAGTCCCTTCGCCGTCGTGCCGAGTGCGGCGACGGCGGCGTCGATGTCCTCGGAGGGTGCTCCCGCAGCCTTCATCTCCTGGGCGATGCTGCGTGGAAGGATCTCGTCGTTCGCCAGGCCGTCCACTGCCCCGGTGCTGCCGTCCACATAGATAGGGTCCAGGGATCGGGCAGTTCGAACAGCTGGGCATGGTGTTTGAGTACGTGCGTCACGAAGGTCCCCTGTCGTGTCGGTATCGGGTCGGCGGCCGAGCGCCGGAAATACTAAGGACACTTATGGTCTATCACTCCGTCCGATCGGTGAGAAGGGTCGATTCGTCCTCGGAGGGGCTTGAAATTGCCTCGGCACTCGTGGGTGGCGGCGGGTAGCGTGGAGGACATGCTGACCGTTCCCGAGAATTTCCCGCCCGCCTACATCCGCTTCCTCGAGGCCCAGGACGAGGGCTTCGCCGAGACCGTGCTGATGGTCATGAAGCAGTCCGTCGCTGAGGGCAAGCACGGCATCCTCATCAGCGACCAGGCTGTCGACCGCGGCGCCGAGACGTCCAAGGAGATCCCGTTCGGCGAGATCGTCGTCGGGACCCGCTGACAGCAGGGTTCCGGGCGCAGAGGCCCAGGCCGGCACAGTGGGCCCGGGGACTGCCGCTGAGCCCACAATGAAGGAAGCGCCGGTCGATGACCGGCGCTTCCTTCGTCTGCTGTTCGTCGCGGGAGCCTCTAGCTGCCCCCGCCGGTCTTCTCGTCGGTGTCCGCGCCCTCGGCGGGCTCCTCGGAATGCACGCGGACGTCTGCCGTATCGGCGTCCGGGTCGCCCTCGGCAGGTGCTTCGTTGTGGATGCGGTCGTCGTCGCTCGGCTTCTCTGACATGCATTCGTCCTCTCGGTTCGGGGGAAGATCAGCTCCCTCACCGCCAGTGTACGGACCTGTGCGAACGGGCATGACCGGCAGGAACTCCATGGCGGAATGTGGTCAGCATGCTTACTATCGAACCATGGAGTCGAACACCGCCACGGACACCGACGTGGTCATCGGCACGGAGGGCGGAGGGGCCAGCGGTGGGGCTGCGGGGCCGCCGACCGCGGGAACGACCGCCGGGGCGGCCGGATCGCGGACCGCCGATGCCCCCGGCATGGTGCACCGTCGCAGCCGGATCGCGGGAGGCGCAGCCGCAGGGCTCGGCTCCGTCGCCCTCGGGATCGTGGCGCATTCCGTGTCCGGCGGCGTCCTGCCGAGTCCTTCCATCCTCGCCGGGCTGACGTCGCTCGCGGTGCTGGCTGCCACCCTCGTGGTGCTCGGGCGCCTCCCGGGCTGGGCCGTGCTGCTCCTGCTGGGAGCCGGCCAGCAGGTCCTGCACTGGCTGCTCGGGGGGCTCGCGGTCGCGCCCTCCTCGACCGTCGCGGGACCGGCTGATCATCACGGAGCCGATGTGCCGGTGGGGGCCGGGGGTCCCGGTGGCCATTCTCCGGAGGTGATGCTCCTGCTGCACACCCATCTGGCGGCAGCCCTGCTCGTGGGCTGGTTGGTCCTGCGTCACCGGGCCATCGGTGCCTGGTTCCGGCAGCGGTGACCATAGGCAGGAGGCGCACCCGCCGCGGGCGGGAGCGCCTCGTCCTGATCACGCCGTCACCGAGAGTTGCAGCGAATATGCCTGCAACCCTCCGTGAGGATCGCCCTGCAGATGCCTAGTTGGCGTTCACCGAACCGTCGTAGAACGGGTAGTCGGTGTAGCCCTCGGCGCCCGTCGAGTAGAACGTCGAGGGGTCGGGCTCGTTCTCCGGCAGGTTCTCCCGCCAGCGCCGGGCGAGGTCCGGGTTGGCGATCGCGGGACGACCGACGACGACGGCGTCACCGATGCCGTCCTCGAGGATGGAGATCGCCTCCTCGCGGTTCGTGATGACGCCGAATCCGCTGTTGATGAGGAACGGACCACCGAAGCGCGTCCGCAGGTCCTGGACGAACGCACCGGTGGGCTCGGCGTGCAGGATGCTGAGATAGGCCAGGCCGAGTGGGGCGAGCGCGTCGACGAGCGTCCCGTAGGTCGCATGCACGTCGGCGGCCTCCGTCTCCAGGGCGTCCTGGATGTTGTGCTCCGGCGAGATGCGCAGGCCCACCCTCTCGGCGCCGACCGCCTCGGCGACCGCGGTGACGAGGTCGATGACGAACTGCGCCCGCTTCTCCGGCGAGCCGCCGAAGGCGTCGTCCCGCTGGTTCGATCCGGGTGAGAGGAATTCGTGCAGGAGGTAGCCGTTGGCGCCGTGCAGTTCGACGCCGTCGAACCCTGCGACCTCGATCGCCTGCCGGGATGCGGTCACGAACTCCTCGATGATGTCGGGAAGCTCCCCGGTGGTCAGGGCGTGGGGGACGGGGTAGGGCTGCTTGCCGGTGCTCGTGCGCGTGGTGCCCTCGATGGCGATCGCGCTCGGCGCGACCACCTCGTACCCGCCGTTCGTGTCGGGGTGGGTGACGCGGCCGGCGTGCATGACCTGGGCCACGATGCGGCCGCCGTCGGCATGGACGGCGTCGGTGACGCGCCGCCACCCGGCGAGCTGCTCGTCCTCGACGAGGCCGGGCTGGCCGGGGAAGCCCTGGCCGGCGTGGCTGGGGTAGGTGCCCTCGCTGACGATGAGTCCCAGCGAGGCACGCTGGCGGTAGTGCTCGACGACGATGTCGCCGGGGATCCCGGCGTCGCCCGAGCGGACGCGGGTCAGCGGTGCCATGACGACGCGGTTGGGGAGTTCGAGCGTGCCGAGGGTGAGCGGGGAGAACAGTTTCACGGGTCCTGCTTTCTGCGTGGGGGGGGGGTGTCCTACCCGTCGGTAACCGGGCTTCGCCGGGTGCTATTCCATCTGTGGTGCGTGTCACGGGCGTGCGGGCGGGACTCCCCGGCCCCGGCCGTCCGACCGGCGGAGGGGTGATGGTGCCGGGGCGACGACGGTGCGACACTGTGCGTGTTCCCGCGGCCCGGCGGGACATGAGGTCGATGAGGCGTTGATGCGGCATGAGTGAGATCCGGATGAAGACTGCTGCGGGTCGGTGGATCCTGCTCGCCACGGTGCTCGGGTCCGGCATCGCCGGCATCGACGCGACGGTTGTCAACGTCGCGCTCCCGACCATCGGCGCCGAACTCGGCACGGACTTCGCCGCCCTGCAGTGGATCGTGACGGGCTATACGCTGACGCTCGCCTCGTTCATCCTGCTCGGCGGATCCCTCGGGGACAGGTTCGGGCGCCGGCGCATCTTCGTCGTCGGGGTCATCTGGTTCGCCGTCGCCTCCCTGCTCTGCGGGCTGGCGCCGGACGCCGGCCTGCTCATCGCTGCCCGGGCGCTGCAGGGGGTGGGCGGCGCCCTGCTCACCCCGGGCAGCCTCGCCATCATCCAGGCGAGCTTCTCGGGTGAGGACCGGGCGCGGGCCATCGGAGCGTGGTCGGGCCTCGGCGGGGTCGCGACGGCGATCGGTCCGTTCCTCGGTGGCTGGCTCGTCGAGAGCGTGTCCTGGCGCTGGATCTTCCTCATCAACGTGCCCATCGCGGCGGCGGTCGTGTGGATCGCCGCACGCCACGTGCCGGAGACGCGCGACGCCGACGCGACCGGCGGTCTCGACGTGGCCGGGGCGGTGCTCGGTGCGCTCGCGCTCGCAGGGACCACGTATGCCCTGATCGAGGCGCCCGCACAGGGAGCAGGCGCTCCGGCGGTCCTCGGCTCGGGCGTGCTGGGGCTCGTCGCCGCCGCCGCGTTCCTCGTCGTCGAATGGCGTGCCGAGCACCCCATGCTGCCGCTGCGCATCTTCGCCAACCGGCAGTTCAGCGCAGCCAACGCGGTCACGTTCCTCATCTACGCGGTGTTCGGCGGGATCTTCTTCCTGCTCGTGGTCCATCTGCAGGTCGTCGCCGGATTCAGCCCGGTCGCATCGGGGACGGCGATGCTGCCCATCACGGCGCTGATGCTGGTGCTATCGCCGCGCGCGGGGGAGCTCAGCTCACGCATCGGCCCGCGGATACCGATGGCGGTCGGGCCGCTGGTGTGCGCGGTCGCACTCGTGCTCATGCTGCGGATCGGTCCCGGGGCGTCCTACCTCGTGGACGTCCTGCCCCCGGTCCTCGTCCTGGGACTCGGGCTGTCGCTCCTCGTGGCCCCCCTGACGTCCACAGCACTCTCCGCAGTGCCGGAACGCCAGGCAGGCCTCGCCTCCGGCGTGAACAACGCCGTCGCCCGGGCCGCCGGCCTGATCGCGATCGCCGTCCTGCCCGCCGCCGCCGGCCTGACCGGCGACGCCTACAGCAACCCTGCCGTCTTCGAGGCGGGGTTCGACACCGCCTGCATCATCGGTGCCGTGGTGCTCGTCGCAGGCGGTGTCCTCGCGGCGCTCACCATCCGGAACACGCACACCCCGGAGACCGAGCATCCGAGCCACTGCGCCGTGGACGGACCGCCGGCCGCCCCTGCCGCCCTGCACACCGGACATCCGGGCGGCAGCGGGAGCTGACGCCCATCCCGACCCGGATGCCGGCCCCATGCCGGACGACGAAGCCCCGGACAGGTGTCCTGTCCGGGGCTTCGTGCGTGGTGCTGGTGCTGGTGCGACGGGACCGTCCGCTAGCGGAGGTCCTCCTGGTCCATCGCGTTGAGCGGCGAACCGCCGCGGTTGGCAGGGTCGTCGCTCGCATCGACGTCGTCGTCCTCCATCATGCCGAAGTCGACATCCGCCGCTGCCTCGCCGAGCATGGGCTCCTCCGGCGGGTACTGCTCGTCCCCGTGCTCGTAGCGTGACTCGGCGGTCTCCTCGCGCAGCGTCTGGTCGCTGAGCGCGCCCTCCTCGCCCACTCCGGCCACGCCGTTCTCGTCGGCGCCGGACTCCGTGACCCCGGGCTCGTCCTGCAGGAGGGGATCCTCCTGCCAGCGGTCCGGGTTCAGCTCCGCCGCATCCTGGTAGGCGTCTGGCTGGCCCTCGAGGACTGGGTCGAAGGCCTCGGGCGCCAGCGAATCGTTCGGCACCTCGGGCTCTTCGCCCACGATGGTCAGTTCCTCATCGGGAAGGTTCTCTGTCATCTTCTTCGCCTTTCGTCGGTGCTGCGCATCGTTCGATTGTCAGCCTACTGATGAAGTGGTCCGGGCGACAGTTGGTGCCGCAGCCCGGACCTCCGGTGCGGCCTCAGGCGTGATCGCGCCAGCTGTGCCGTGGGGCGTATCCCAGGATCCGCCGGGCCTTGTCGATCGACAGGAGCGTCTCGTTGCCGCCCACCTCCCGGGTCACCTCGACGCCGGGGAAGACCTCGGCGGCGAGATCGGCGCTCGGCCGTCCCATCACGGTGTCCGCGGCCGCGATGATGAAGCGGTCGAAGCCCGGCGCCGCATTCTCGAGAGCCCGCTGCACCGCCTGCGCGCCGTCACGGCCGTCGATGTACCCCCAGAGGTTCCACTTCCGGCTCGACGGGTCCGCGTCGAAGGACGGGAACTCGGCATAGTCCTCGGGATCCATCACGTTGGAGAACCGCAGGGCCGTGATGCTGAGCGCAGGGTCCCAGCGCGTCAGTTCGATGGCGAGCTGTTCCTCCAGGTGCTTGACGAGGGAGTAGGTGCTCTCGGGGCGGGCCGGGTACTCCTCGTCGACCGGGATGTACGGAGGAGGGGTGTCGAACGGCAGTCCGAGCACCGTCTCGCTGGAGGCATAGACGATCCGCTTGATGCCGGCGCGCCGGCACGCCTGGAAGACGTTGTACGTGGACGTCATGTTGTTGTGGAACGTGGCGGCGTCCGCCTGCAGGCCGGGTGCAGGGATCGCGCCGAGGTGGACCACGGCATCCAGTGCGTCGTACTTGTCGTCGACCCCCTGGAGGGCATCGGCGACCTGCCCGTAGTCGCGCAGGTCGATCCGGAGGAAGGATGGGCTGCGCTCCCCGTGCTGGTCCAGTTCGACGACGGTGTGCCCGGCCTCGCGGAGGCCACGCACCACGCTGCGCCCGAGCTTGCCGTTGGACCCGGTGACGGCGACCGTGAGGGGCGCCATCAGACCGGCCTGGTCTCGGGTGACTGCGTCCTGGCGACGTCGCTCTCCGCGAGGCCGCCGATGGCCTCGTCGATGGCCTTGAGGACGTCGTCCTCCAGCTTCACGCCTGCGGCGACCGCGTTCGATTCGACCTGCTCGGGACGCGACGCGCCGATGATCGCGGAGGCGACGTTCGTGTTCTGCAGCACCCAGGCGATCGCGAGCTGCGCCATCGTCAGACCCACGCCGTCGGCGATCGGGGCCAGCTTCTGCACGCCCGTGAGGACCTCGTCGCTCATCCAGCGCTTGATCATGTCGGCGCCGCCCTTGTCGTCCGAGGCGCGGGTGCCCTGCTCGGGCTGCCGGCCGGGCTGGTACTTGCCGGTGAGGACGCCCTGGGCCACGGGGGACCAGACGATCTGCGAGATGCCGAGCTCCTCGGACGTGGGGACGACCTCGCCCTCGATGACGCGCCACAGCATCGAGTACTGGGGCTGGTTCGAGATGAGCTGGAAGCCGAGGTCCTTCGCGAGGGCGTGTCCGTCGCGCAGCTGCTGGGCATTCCATTCGCTGACGCCGATGTAGAGGGCCTTGCCCTGCCGGACGATGTCCGCGAACGCCTGCATCGTCTCCTCGAGGGGGGTCTCGTAGTCGTAGCGGTGGGCCTGGTAGAGGTCCACGTAGTCCGTCTGCAGGCGCTGCAGCGAACCGTCGATCGACTCCATGATGTGCTTGCGCGAGAGTCCGACGTCGTTGTGGCCCTTCGGTCCGGTGGGCCCCCAGACCTTGGTGAAGATCTCGAGGGACTGGCGCCGCTCGCCCTTCAGTGCCTCGCCGAGCACGGTCTCCGCAGCCGTGTTGGCGTACACGTCCGCGGTGTCGAAGGTGGTGATGCCGACGTCGAGCGCGGCGCGCACGCACTGCGTCGCGACGTCGTTCTCCACCTGCGAGCCGTGCGTGAGCCAGTTGCCGTACGTGATTTCCGAGATCTTGAAGCCGCTGTTTCCGAGGTATCTGAAGTCCATGGTCCTGATGCTAACCACCCTGATCACCCGCCGTACAGGCTTGACCGTTTACCGAGGCAACTTCTCGTCACGTGACGGGGACGCAAGGATCCCAGCCGGTAGACTTGGGGCCGTCCTTTGCTAGCCGCCCACCGTGAATGAGGAATCTTGGCAGACTTCAGCGCCCGCTTCGCCACCGGAGCAGAGCAGCAGGACTGGGATTCCCTCGTCACGGCGAACCCGGGCGGGGGCAACATGCTGCAGTCCATGGCGTTCGCGGAGGTGAAATCGCACCACGGGTGGCGGCCTCGCTTCGTGGTCATCGACGGGGCCGGCTCTACGAGCCACGTCCTCGTCCTGGAGAAGAGGGTGCCGATCGTCGGGGCGCTCTGGTACCTCATCAAGGGTCCCGCGGTGACGCAGCCGGAGCACGTCCCGGCGGCGGCACGGGCTGTCGCCGATCTGGCGCGCCGCGAGAAGCACCCCGTCTTCGCGATCAAGGTGGAGCCGGACCTCGTCGACGGCCCTGAGCTGCGGGAGACCTTCCGGTCCGCCGGGCTCGTGAAGACCTTCAACCTGCAGCCCAATGACAGCACCGCCGTCCTCGACACCACACCGGAGTCCAACCAGCTGCTCAGGAACCTGCATTCACGCGGGCGCAACGCGGTGCGCCGGGCCGTGCGCGAGGGCGTCGAGGTGCAGCGCATGGAGCCCACGGAGGACACCTTCCGGGCCATGTACTCCCTCATGTCGCACGTCGAGGACAGGTCGGCCGCGCGCATGCGGTCCTTCGAGTACTACAGCCGGTTCTGGCAGAACTTCGTGGATGCCGGGCAGGGCCGCTTCTACTTCGTCCACGAGGACGGCGAACCCTCGGTGGGAGCCTTCGTCATCAACTACGGTTCGAAGGGCACCTACAAGGACGGCGGATCACGCCCCGGCCGGACGCAGTACGGCGACTCGCACCTCGTCCAGTGGACAGCGATCAACGACCTCAAGGACGAGCACGGGATCGTCGAGTACGACTTCTGCGGCACGCCGCCGAGCGACCGGCTCAAGGACACGACCCACCCGCACCACGGACTGGGGCTCTTCAAGACGAGCTTCACCAAGACGGTCACCGACTACGCCGGCTGCTACGACCTGGTGGTCAGCGGCTGGAAGTATCGTGTGTGGAACACGATCGCGGAGCGCGCGGCCCGCCAGATCCACTGGCGCCGCACCCACCAACCCTTCTACTGAGGAGTCCCGCGGACCACCGCGGCACAGCATGCATGAAAGGCGGCCGTGAAAGACGGTTCCACCCCCGGGGACGGCCGATCGCCGGCCACCAATCCTTCGCCCGTGGCGGAGGCCCTGCCCGTGATCCGGCGCCCCTTCGACCCGACGGACGAGGAGAAGCGGAAGCTGGGTCGTGCGGCCGGAGAGGCTGCGGCAGCAGGTCCACCGGGGTCGGTGCAGCGGACGTCGCAGGACGGCGGTTCCAAGGGCGTCAAGGGTCGGACGCGCGCACCGTCGGACGGCAGGACCGGTCGGCAGGGGCGCCAGCGTCCGCCGGCCACCCGTCCCACGGACGCACTCCCCACCACGCCCCAGACCCTTCCGCCGTCGAGCCGGTCGAACGCCGCTGCCCGCAGCATGCTGCGCCGACTGGTGCAGGGCGAGGCCCCGCCCACCCAGGCCATGAGCATCGTCGAGCGCCTGGCCGGGAGTCCGTACGCGAACCCGATGATCCAGGCCGGCGGCCCGGATGCGAGCGCGCGGAAGGCTCTGGACTTCGCGCTCAACCTGGCCGAGACCATGTTCCGCTACGGGGCGGGAGCGCTCGAGGTCGAGACAAGCATCATCGCGGTGACGGCCACCTTCGGCCTGGACAACATCGAAGTGGACATCACCAACCAGTCGGTGGTGCTCAACTACTCCGCCGAGGGCCAGACGCCCACCACCGTGCTGCGCGTGGTCAGGTCCTGGACCAACAACTACGCGGGGCTGACAGCCATCCACCGGCTCGTGTCCGACATCGCGGACGGCGGTGTCTCCCGCACCGAGGCCGCCCAGCGCCTCGACGAGATCACGCACCGGCCCAAGCCGTTCCCCCGCTGGATGGTGACGGCCGCCTTCGGCATCTTCTCCGCAGCCATCGTCGCGTTCGTGGGCGGTACGCTCCTGGGCTCCCTCGTCGGCTTCGTCAGCTGCATCCTGGTCGATCTCGTCAGTCGCAGACTCGGCGAGTGGCGTGTGCCCGAGTTCTTCTCGGTCGCCACGTCCTCGGCGCTCGTGACGCTCATCGCCATGCTGTTCTGGTGGCTGCAGGTTCCCATCGCCCCGGCGTTCGTGGTGGTGGGAGGCATTCTGCTGCTCCTGCCGACGGGCCGGCTCGTCTCCGCCACCCAGGACGCCATCAACGGGTTCCCCGTCACGGCTGCCGGCCGGTTCCTCTCGGCCGTCCTCGTGTTCGCGGCCCTCGTCGCCGGGATCGCCGTCGCGCTCGTCGCCGGGAGCGCCCTGGGGATCCCCCCGCTCGAAGTCCTCGAATCCTCCGGCTCGCAATACCCCTGGCCCGTGGTGGCGGTCCTGATCTTCGTGGCGGTGGCGATGATCTGCATCGCCGAGCAGACGGACGTCAAGCTCGTGATCCCGACCTCGCTCGTGGCGGTCGCCGGTTACCTCCTGCTCATCGGGGCGACGTCCGCAGGTGTCGGGTACCGGCTCGCCCCCGCACTCGCAGCCGTGGTCATCGGGGCGCTCTCGCGCGTCGTCGCGCTCCGGCTCGGGGCGCCGCAGCTGGTGGTGGCCGTCCCTGCCGTCCTGTTCCTGTATCCCGGGCTGACCATCTTCCGGTCCATGTACATGCTCACGCTGGACGCCGACGTGGTCAACGACGGCGCCCTCGGACTCTTCAACGCCCTCACCGTGGTGCTCGCGATCGCGGCCGGCGTGGTCCTCGGCGACAACCTGGCGCGTCCCTTCACGCGCAAGCTCGGGTCCACCGAACGGCAGCGGAACCGGCGGCGCTGAGCGGTTCTCCCTCGCCCTTCAGATCCCGCTGCGGGTCCCCGTGGTGCGGGACCAGTCGACGGGACCGGCGCCCTGCTGCGTCAGGAGCTCGTTGGCGCGGGTGAAGGGCCGGGAGCCGAAGAAGCCGCGCGACGCCGAGAGCGGGCTCGGGTGCGCGGACTCGACCGTCGGCGTCGCGCCCAGCAGGGGCTTCAGCCGGAGCGCGTCCTTACCCCACAGGATCGCCACCAGTGGACCGCCCCGCGCGGCGAGGGCACGGACGGCGGCGTCCGTCACCTGTTCCCAGCCGAGCCCCCGGTGGGAGGCCGGTTCACCCGCGCGGACGGTCAGGACGCGGTTCAGCAGGAGCACTCCCTGCTCGGCCCACCCCGAGAGGTCCCCGGACGCCGGCACGCGGGCTCCGGTATCGGCGGAGAGCTCGCGGTAGATGTTGACGAGACTGCGCGGGATCGGCCGCGTCGCAGGATCGACGGCGAAGCTCAGGCCGACGGCGTGCCCTGCCGTCGGGTAGGGGTCCTGGCCCACGATGACCACACGGACGGCGTCGAGTGGGGTGCTGAAGGCCCGGAGGATGTCCCCTGGTTCCGGCAGGACGCGCTGCCCCGCGTCGAGATCGGCGGCGAGGGAGGTCGCGAGTGCGTGGAGTACCGGCTCCACGGGTTCGAGCGCCGCGACCGTCGGACGGGGCCGGCCCCGTCCGACGGTCGCGGCGGGGGGGCGGATCCACGGGAGGGAGGTCGAACAAGGTGCCGTCGTCGTGGGTCATGGATCCATTCTGGCCCGCCCGACCGGTGCCTCCCGCTCGAATGACACCGGTGTAATTCCCCACTACCATGGGGTGATGCATGTGCACTGTGACGGAAGGCGGTAGCAGACATGGCCGAGCCGCAGCGGCACGTCGATGACGGGCCGACCGAGGGCCGCACACTCGAACTGGGGGACCGCGAGCAGCGCATGCTCGCCCTCGAGCGTGAATGGTGGAAGTACGCCGGAGCCAAGGAGCAGGCCATCCGCGACCTCTTCACCATGTCCGCCACGCACTACTACCAGTTGCTCAACGCGCTCATCGACACCGAGGCCGCGTTGGCCCACGATCCGATGCTCGTGAAGCGGCTCCGCCGCCTGCGGTCGACCCGCCAGAAGACCCGGTCGGCACGCCGCCTGGGCGCGGACATCTAGACCACACCGGTCTCCACGAGCGAAGGACCCTCCCGCCCATGACAGAGCACCCGCGCGACGAGTTCGACAGGGTCCCGGAGACCTCGGAGCGCCAGGGTGTTCATCGTGAACGGCTCATCCCCGCCGGGTCGGGCGGTCTCGCCCTGAAGATCACCGTCGGGATCCTGGCCCTGCTGATCGGCCTCGGCGCCTATCTCATCCTGCCGAGACTCGGGCTCGTCGGTGGCGATGCTGCGGGAACTCCGGCAGCCGCCACGAGCCCCTCACAGGAGCCGGCAGTCGCCCCGTCGGGTTCCACAACGCCCGCCGACGGTGCCGCGGACGGCAACCCACCGACGGAGGCCGACGGCGCATCGACCTCCCCGTCGGACGACGACGAAGACGGCGTCGACCGGACCCGGACCGTCAACGTCCTCAATGGCACCGGCTCACCGGGACTCGCCTCGGTCGCCGCCGGACGCCTGGCCGAGGAGGGGTGGGGCTCGGTCCTCCCCGGGAACTGGGCGGGAGCCACCGTGGACTCGTCCGTCGTCTTCTACAACGGCGAAGAGCAGCGGATCGCCGCCGAAGCCGTGGCGGAGGACCTGGGGATCACGGATCTCGTCGACAGCGCCGACGTCTCGCCGGACGTCTCCGTGGTGCTCGGCCCCGAGTTCCGGTAGATCCACCGGGGAACCTCGAGGGTCCGCTCCAGGCACGCTCGCGTGGTCCGGGGTGCCGTGGACGACGGGTTCGTCGTCGGGACCACCCGCTCCGAGCGGCTGCGCCGCCCGGAGCCGTGAGGGTCAGTCCTTCAGCGGGATGCCCTGCGCGTCCCGGCGGAACTGCTCGGAGCCGACCAGGATCATGATGCCTTCGATGAGTCCCCAGATCCCCGCGGCGATGGCACTGAGCCCGAAGGTGAACAGGGCCCCGACGGTGGACATCAGGATCTGGATGACGCCGATCGTCGTGAAGCCGAGATAGAAGCGGTGGATCCCGAGCGACCCGAGGAGGATGCCGAGCACGCCAGCCACCACGCGGGACTTCTGCGGTGCGTAGGGCTGGCCGAACGGCCCCTGGTTGTAGCCGCCCTGGCCGTAGGGTGCCTGCGCGTAGGGCGCCTGCTGGTACTGGCCCTGGGGATAGGGTCCCTGCTGCTGCTGCGCGGGCGGGTACGGTGACGGGGCCTGGCCGTAGCCGGGCGAGGTGGTGCCGCCGTCGTATGTTGGCCGCGCGTCACCGGACTGGCCATAGCCGGGCGAGGTGGCGCCGCCGTCGTAGGCCGGCCGGACATCATCGCTCTGGCCGTAGCCGGGGTAGGGCGGCGTATACGGATCTGCCGGGGCCGGCACGCCTGCAGGCTCGCGACCCGTGCTTCCTGCGCCCTGCTCGTTGTGCTCCCCGTTGTCCGGGCCGGTTGCTGACGTCGACACGATGCCTCCCATGGCTTGTTGTCCGCCCAACCTATGCCCTGAGGGGAATCCGCGCTACGGCAGGCGCTGCCACCGGCTCGACCGGGCGGCGCGGAGGCGTCCGGGAGGCCCTGTGCGGGCGTCCCGACAGGTTGCACTCGGGGGGTGGGAGTGCTAATTATTGAGTTAGCACTCGCGCGCGCAGACTGCTAAGGATGCGCGTGGTGGGTGAAGCAGGCAAACCTCTGTGGTGGGGGTGGTGCCCCGGACGTGAAAGAGATCGTCCGAGTACTGCCCGGCCGTCGCGGGCACCACACGCAGGCAAGCATTCATGTGCTGAAATGCAACCGTCCCCGAAAGGACCTACGCCATTATGGCCAAGATCATTTCTTTTGATGAAGAGGCCCGCCGCGGCCTCGAGCGAGGCCTCAACATCCTCGCTGATGCCGTCAAGGTAACGCTCGGCCCCCGTGGCCGCAACGTCGTCCTCGAGAAGAAGTGGGGCGCCCCCACCATCACGAACGACGGCGTCTCCATCGCCAAGGAGATCGAACTCGACGATCCGTTCGAGAAGATCGGCGCAGAGCTCGTCAAGGAAGTTGCCAAGAAGACGGACGACGTCGCCGGCGACGGAACCACCACCGCCACGGTGCTCGCCCAGGCACTCGTCAAGGAAGGCCTGCGCAACGTCGCAGCTGGAGCGGACCCACTGAGCCTCAAGCGCGGCATCGAGAAGGCTGTCAAGGCCGTCACCGATGAGCTCCTCGCCTCCGCCAAGGAGATCGAGACCAAGGAGCAGATCGCCGCCACCGCCTCCATCTCGGCCGGTGACAAGCAGATCGGTGACCTGATCGCCGAGGCGCTCGACAAGGTGGGCAAGGAAGGCGTCATCACCGTCGAGGAGTCGAACACCTTCGGCCTCGAGCTCGAGCTCACCGAGGGCATGCGCTTCGACAAGGGCTACATCTCGGGCTACTTCGTCACCGACGCAGAGCGCCAGGAGACGGTCCTCGAAGACCCCTACATCCTGATCGTCAACTCGAAGATCAGCAACGTGAAGGACCTCGTCGCGGTCCTCGAGAAGGTCATGCAGTCCGGCAAGCCGCTGCTGATCATCGCCGAGGACATCGAAGGCGAAGCCCTCGCGACCCTCGTGGTCAACAAGATCCGCGGCACCTTCAAGTCCGTCGCCGTCAAGGCCCCGGGCTTCGGTGACCGCCGCAAGGCCCAGCTGGCAGACATCGCCATCCTCACCGGTGGCCAGGTCATCGCCGAGGAGGTCGGCCTCAAGCTCGAGACCGCCACGCTCGATCTGCTCGGTACCGCGCGCAAGGTCGTCGTGACCAAGGACGAGACCACCATCGTCGAGGGTGCCGGCGACGCCGACGCCATCGCCGGCCGCGTGGCCCAGATCCGCGCCGAGATCGAGAACTCCGACTCCGACTACGACCGCGAGAAGCTGCAGGAGCGCCTGGCCAAGCTGGCCGGCGGCGTTGCCGTCATCAAGGCCGGAGCCGCAACGGAGGTCGAGCTCAAGGAGCGCAAGCACCGCATCGAGGACGCTGTCCGCAACGCGAAGGCAGCCGTCGAGGAAGGCATCGTCGCCGGTGGCGGCGTGGCCCTCATCCAGGCCGGCGCCAAGGCGTTCGCCACCCTCGAGCTCACGGGCGACGAGGCGACCGGTGCGAACATCGTCCGCGTGGCCATCGACGCCCCGCTCAAGCAGATCGCCTTCAATGCCGGCCTCGAGCCCGGCGTCGTGGTCGACAAGGTCCGCGGACTGCCCGCAGGTCACGGTCTCAACGCCGCGACCGGCGAGTACGAGGACCTGCTGGCCGCCGGGGTCAACGACCCTGTGAAGGTCACCCGCTCGGCCCTGCAGAATGCAGCGTCGATCGCAGGCCTGTTCCTCACGACCGAGGCCGTCGTGGCCGACAAGCCGGAGAAGGCAGCTCCTGCCGGCGGCGGCGACGACATGGGCGGCATGGGCGGGATGGGCGGCTTCTAGCCCCCACCCACCGCTGATCGCACCTGCGCAGCACGAGAGGGCGGCACTCCCGGAAGGGGGTGCCGCCCTTTCTCGTTGCCGGTGCCGCGGCGTCGTGCTCCCGCGTGGAAGGGAGGGCGTCAGCTCATGAACATCCGGGCATTGCTCAGTTCCGCCTCCACGTACTGCTGCGTCGCAACGTTCAGCGCCTCGTTGATCCCGGTGAGGGATTCCTCGACCTGCTGCTGCGTGGCCCGCCACTGCACGATCAGGTGCTGGAAGTTGGTGGCGGCCTGGCCCGTCCAGAGGCCCTCGAGTTCCCGCAGGCCCGCCTGCATGGAGTTGACCTCTGCCTGAAGCCTGGAGATGGTGCCCTGGACCTGGCTGCTCTTCGCGGCCAGGCTGTCGGTGTCTACGTTGAAGAATGCCATGCTGTGCTCCCGTGTGCTCGCGCTTCCTTGACCCCCATGACGCTAGGGCAGGACGCTCCGGGATCAGGGGCCCTCGGGCCTCTTGTGGACAACCGGTCCGACGGGCGGCTCCTGTGGAGGAGAGAAGGCGTGCCGCTCGGCGGGTGCCTCCGAGGCGCCGGCCAGGGGCCCGCTGACCGCCGTACCAGCGGGGAGTTCCTGCCCGTGGTCCCCGGTGGGACCGGCTGGTGTGTGGGGCAGCCGGATGCTCAGCGTGGCGCCGCCGCCGGCCGTCTCCTCCAACCGCACCGTCCCGTCGTGCTGCGCGACCAGGGCCGCGACGATGGCGAGCCCGAGGCCCGTCCCGCCCGTCTCCCTGTACCGCGAGGAATCGGCGCGGTAGAAGCGTTCGAAGACCTTCGCGGCGTCATCCTCGGAGATGCCCGGACCGTGGTCGCGCACCTCGATGACGGAGTCGCTGTGTCCGTGCAGGACGGGCGCCACGCCGACGGCGATCTCGATCGGTGATCCCTCCGGCGTGTAGCGCAGCGCGTTGGTCATCAGATTGGCGATCACCTGGCGCAGGCGGGCCTCGTCACCTGCGGTCGGGGCCGATCGGGGGGTACCGCCGTCGAGCCCGATCACCGTGATGGAACGGTCGTGGGCCGTGGCACGGGCATCGAAGGCGGCGTCGTGGGCGAGCACCTTGAGATCCACGGGCCTGACCTCCAGGGGGCGCTGCTCGTCGATCCGCGCGAGGGTGAGGAGGTCTTCCACGAGTTGGCCCATGCGGATGGCCTCGCTCTCGATCCGGCCCATCGCCGCGGCGATGTCCTCGTCCTTCTGCAGGGCGCCGTGCCGGTACAGCTCCGAGTAGCCGCGGATCGTCACGAGGGGCGTGCGCAGTTCGTGGGACGCGTCGGAGACGAAACGCCGCATCTTCGTCTCCGACGCCGTGCGTGCGGCGAAGGCCCGCTCGATGTGGGAGAGCATGGCGTTCAGGGAACGGGAGAGGCGGCCGATCTCCGTGGCGGGCCGCTCGACGGCGACGCGCCGCGAGAGATCCCCGGCCGCGATGGCCGCCGCCGTGCGCTCGACGCGCGCCAACGGGGCGAACTGGCGGGTCACCGCGACGAACGCGATCAGGGAGGCGAGGGCCGTCGTGACGAGGCCGGAGGTGAAGATGATCTCGGTGGCCTCCTGCAGGGAGTCGTTGACCGTGTTCAGGCGCGTGGCGATCGCGACGTAGTTGTCCGCATTGCTGAAGGGGATGACGCGCACGCGCCAGTCCTGGCTCCCCTGTTCGGTGCTCGGGACGTCGAAGCCGTCCTGGTCGAGGTCGGCGATGCGCTCCCTGGTCAGGCCGGTGAGATCGGGCAGGTCGCCGCTGACGTCCGGCTGGTTCTCCGCGATGACCTGACCGTCCGCGTCGAGCAGCGCGCCGTAGTACCGCAGCACGGCGCCGTCCGACGTCTGCTCGGGCAGGTAGAGCTGGGCGGTGACGAGCCGGATGTTGTTCCCGAGTTCCTGGTCGAGGCGGTTCACCAGCCCGTCACGGAGGAGGGACACCGTGGCGAGGCCCGTGATGCCCACCGTGACGATCATGAGCAGCATGATGATCGCCACCAGCTGGGATCTGAGCGACGCCGCGCTCCACCGCTTACCCAAGGGGCAGCGCTACCGCTTGTCGGCGGTGCGGAGCAGGTAGCCCACGCCGCGCTTGGTCTGGATCAGGGCGACGGCGTCCGGGTTCCTGTCGATCTTGCGGCGCAGGTACGAGATGTAGGACTCGACGATCGAGGCGTCGCCGTTGAAGTCGTACTCCCAGACGTGGTCGAGGATCTGCGCCTTCGACAGGACACGGTTCGGGTTCATCATGAGATAGCGCAGCAGTTTGAACTCGGTGGGGGAGAGGTCGATGACTTCGCCTCCGCGCCTGACCTCGTGCGCGTCGTCGTCGAGTTCGAGATCGTCGACGCGGATCACGGCGTCGTCGTCCTCGAGGGGATGCGTCCGGCGCAGGACGGCGCGGATGCGGGCGACGACCTCGTCCAGGCTGAAGGGCTTGGTCACGTAGTCGTCACCGCCGACCGTCAGCCCGGTGACCTTGTCCTCGGTGTCGTCGCGCGCGGTCAGGAAGACCACGGGGAAGTGCCGGCCGGCGGCGCGCAGGCGCCGCGTGACGGTGAAGCCGTCCATGTCGGGCAGCATGACGTCGAGGACGGCGAGGTCCGGGTTGTGCAGTTCGGCGGCGGCGAGGGCATCGCGGCCATTACCGGCGGCGACGACCTCGAAACCCGCGAACCGCAGGGAGGTCGAGAGGAGTTCGCGGATGTTCGGTTCGTCGTCGACGACCAGCAGTTTCGCTTCGGGGCCAGTTTTCTTCACGCACACAGTATCCGCAGGTTCCCTGTGAGTTGTCTGGACCCATCCTGCGAGCAACCTGCTCACTCACTGGGCTTGGTGTCACCGAACGACGCCGCATCGAGGATGCGATAGGCATAGCCCTGCTCCGCCAGGAAGCGCTGGCGCTTCGCGGCGAAATCCTGGTCGAGGGTGTCGCGGGCGACCACGGTGTAGAACCGGGCCGCGCGCCCGTCCGCCTTGGGCCGCAGGAGCCGCCCGAGCCGCTGGGCCTCCTCCTGCCGGGAGCCGAAGGACCCCGAGACCTGGATGGCGACCGACGCCTCGGGGAGGTCGATGGAGAAGTTCGCGACCTTGGACACGACGAGCACATGGATCTCCCCGGACCGGAAGGCGTCGAACAACCGCCGCCGCTCCTTGACGGTGGTCTCGCCCTTGATCACGGGCGCGTCGAGGCGTGCGCCGAGGTCGTCCAGCTGGTCGATGTACTGCCCGATCACGAGCAGCTGCTCACCCTCGTGCGCGGCGACGAGGCGCTCCACGACGTCGGACTTCGTGTCCGACGTCGCGCACAGTCTGTACTTGTCGCCGTCCTCCGCCATCGCGTAGGCGACGCGCTCGTCGCGCGGCAGGTCCACCCGGACCTCCACGCAGTCGGCGGGTGCGATGTAGCCCTGGGCCTCGATGTCCTTCCACGGCGCGTCGTAGCGCTTCGGCCCGATGAGTGAGAAGACCTCTCCCTCCCGGCCGTCCTCACGCACGAGCGTGGCGGTGAGGCCCAGCCGGCGGCGGGCCTGCAGATCCGCCGTCATCTTGAAGATCGGTGCGGGCAGGAGGTGGACCTCGTCGTACACGATCAGCCCCCAGTCGTTGGCGTCGAGGAGCTCGAGATGCGGGTACAGCCCGCCCCGCTTCGTCGTGAGCACCTGGTAGGTGGCGATCGTGACGGGTCGGACCTCCTTGACGGCGCCGGAGTACTCGCCGATCTCCTCTTCCGTCAGGGACGTCCGCTTGAGCAGCTCGTCCTTCCACTGCCGCGCGGAGACGGTGTTGGTGACCAGGATGAGGGTAGTGGTCTGGCTCGTGGCCATCGCGGCGGCGCCGACGAGGGTCTTGCCGGCACCGCACGGCAGGACGACGACGCCCGACCCGCCCGACCAGAAGTTCTCGACCGCGAGCTTCTGGTAGGGGCGGAGCGTCCAGCCGTCCTCGGCCAGGACGATCGGGTGCGGTGTGCCGTCGACGTAGCCCGCGAAGTCCTCGGCCGGCCAGCCCAGCTTGAGCAGCAACTGCTTCAGCTGGCCGCGCTGGGAGGAGTGCACGACGACGGTCTCGCCGTCGATGCGCGGACCGAGCAGCGGCTGGATCTTCTTCGCGTGCAGCACCTCCTCGAGGACGGGGTAGTCCGTGGTGCGCAGGACCAGCCCGTGCTGGGGGTCCTTCTCGAGGCGCAGGCGGCCGTAGCGCGACATCGTGTCCTCGATGTCGATGAGGAGGGCATGGGGGACCGGGAAGCGCGAGTACTTCAGCAGGGTGTCGAGCACGCGTTCGGCATCGAGTCCGGCCGCCCGGGCGTTCCACAGACCGAGCGGGGTGAGGCGGTAGCTGTGCACGTGCTCGGGCGCGCGCTCCAGTTCCGCGAAGGCGGCGATCGCATGGCGCGCCTCGGTGGCCTGCTCGTGGTCCACCTCGAGCAGGATGGTCTTGTCACTCTGGACGATCAGCGGGCCGTCAACCATCGGATGGGCTCCCTTCGAGGATCTCCACGTCCATGACGCGGTGTACGGATACGACTTTCTCCACCTGGTTCTCGGGATCGAACACGCGCAGGCGGCCTCCCGAGACGGACAGGGGAACGAGGATCTGGCGCACGTGATTCCCCTCGCTGTCCGCCGTGCCGAGCCGGATACGGCTGCGGGACCTGATGGCGGCCCGCAGCGTCTCCAGGCCGAGCAGTGTCTCGCTGTCCGACGCCGCCGCGTGGTCCGCGGCTCCCGGCCGGGCCGAACGGAGCGTCGCCAGCTGTGCGGAGATCTCCTCCTCGGCGACCGACCAGGGGTTGAGTCGCGAACGCAGCTGCTCCGGGGGCATACGGAACTGGCCGGGCTCCCGGTCGGTATCGGTCCGCGGGGCGGTGGTGGCCGCGGAACCGGTGGCATCGGTGGCGGGGGAGAAGCCGAGATCACGCAGGAGTGCGACCAGTTCCTGCGGTGACGCGGCCGAGACCAGCACGGTCGGGGCGATCTGTACGATCCCCAGCACCGCGGCGCGGGGATCGGCGAGGACGGTGGCCGCGACGGCGTCGTCCTCGGTCCTCACGTAGCTGCCGGCACGCCCGACCCGGAGGCTCCCGTACCGGGAGGCGGTGTCCTCGACGAGATAGGTCAGCGCCTGCGGGATCTCGGTGGCCGAGTGCAGGGCGAGGAAGGCGAGGATGGAGGGTGCGTCCTCACCGGCGTCGAGTGCTCCGCGGATGGAGTCGGCGGAGAAGCGGTAGGTGGTGGCCGGCCCCTGACCCTCCGGGGTGGACATCCGCAGGAGCCCTCGCGCGACCTCGGGCTCCAGGTAGCCGGGCGCGACCGCGGTGAGGTCGGCCTGCAGGACCACGTGGGAGACAGGGGTGGGCAGGGCCTCGCGCACGGCCCGGGCGGCCTCCTCGAGCCGGCCTTCCGCGACGAGCCGACCGGCGTCCGTGAGTGCGCCGTCGCCGGTGAGGCCGAGCGACTGCGCCTCGGCGAGCATGCCGGGAAGAAGGCGGGTGAACCGGCGCTGCAGGCGGGGCTGGTGCCAGGTCGCGAGGGCGATGACGGCTTGGTCCGTGAGCACGGGCAGCCGGGGGGCGGACGGTTCCGCGCCGCCGGCCACCGACAGCTCGGTGGCCGCGGACAGCAGTCGCTGGCGCACCATCGGCGCATCGGGCCGCGACGCCTCGGCGGCGAGCGTGTTGATGCCCGTGCCGTCCGGCAGCCGGGATCCGACGAGGGCCGGGGCGCGGTCGACGGCGAGCCACCCCTCGACCAGCAGGAGCCACTGCTCGTCCCGTCCGAGCGCCTCCCAGGCGTCGAGCCGTGACGCCTTCCATCTCGAGTCGTCCGGGTCCAGTGTCAGGAGACCGACGGCGGCGGCGAGTTCCAGCAGCCATGCGGCGTCCGCTTCGTCCGCGCGCAGGGCGTCCCGCACCCGGCGCAGTTCGCGGACGCCGATCCCACCGGACCGGAGGGTGGTGACGGGGGTGGTTGCCACCGAGCCGAGGAGCGCGGTCATGAGCCGGAGCGTCTCGGCGATGGCCCCGAAGGAGGCGTTGTCCCGGAGCGCCGGCCGGGTGGTGCGCTCGACCTCGAGGGGTGGTGCGACGTCGAGAGTGGTGAAGACGGTATGGCCTCGCAGGGCGATCCCCACCCCGCGCGGCAGTTCGACGTGCAGTGCATCCAGGGGCGCGAGGAGGCAGCGATCCAGCAGCCACCGCACGGCCGGCGTGGCCCCGCCGTTCGGGGTGGTGTCGGTCGCCGTCGAACCCACCGGCGCATCCCGAAGCCTGACCAGCAGCGCGGAGGCTCCTTCCGGTGCGTCGGCGAGGACATCCTGCCAGGCCGCGGGCTGCGCTGTGATGCTGTCGATGATCCGTGCCGCGGCGGCCGACGTCAGGTCCTCGCTCGGGGAGTCGGGTGCGAGCAACGGCACGGCGCCGACGAGCGCCGGACCGAAGCGGGGGACGGTACGGGCGAGGGTGCGGAACGGGCGTCCGAGCCCTGCCGGGTACGGGCCGAGGGCGTCCGCCAGGGCGCCCACCGGGAGCAGCCCGCCCTCGGGAGCCACGGTCAGGAGGGCGCGTTCCACCAGCCCGGACAGGATGGCCTCCAGCGCGTCGCCGTCGGAGCCGGGCAGTGCGGCGGCCAGGGCGTCGCGGTCGACGGCTCCGCCGGCGTCCTCGCTGAGGACCGTGACGGTCTCGAGGACCTGTAGCTCCGGCCGGTCGACGTTGTCGAGGGCACGCTGCAGGCTGGCACGCGTGGAGGCCCGTGCCGCGAGCGCGGCGAAGTCGGGCACCGCGGGAAGGATGAGGTCGGGCCGGCGTGTGAGCAGTCGGCGCAGGTCGTCATCGCTCCGGCGCGCCAGCTGATCGGCCAGTGCTCGGATTGCGGACATCCCTCCAAGGCTACCCGGCGCCTCCGACAGAGCTGGGCGCGGGCAGCACGCCCGCTGCGTGCAGGACGCCGTGAGGGGGACCGGCGCCGGAGCCGGCGTCAGGACCGGCGCCGCGCCAGGGCGGACAGCACCACGAGGGTGGCCATGAGGAGGAACGCGATGGGAAGGCAGAAGTAGGACGCCAGGACGAAGCCGGGCCATACCGTCCCGCCGAGGAAGGCGGTGAGGAGGATCGCCGCGAGCGCGATGAGGCCGATCACGGCGCAGGCGACGGCGGCCACGGAGAGGACCAGTCGTCCACGACCCGCGGGTCCGCCGGGAACCTCGCCGTCGCGCTCGGCAGGGACGCCGACCGACCGCCGCGCGGGGGCGTCCTGGGCTGGTTCATCAGGGATCATAGCCGTCCAAGACTACAAGAACCACGGCCGGGGAGCTGCCGGAGAAGCTATATCCTAGGAGACACAGACTTCCCCGGCGGCGGCAGCCCGCCCCGGCACCAGGCGGTGCACGGACCCGGGACCACCACCGCAGGCGCTGGCCGCCCGGTTCAGCTAAGAAGAGGTAGACGACGTGCCCATCGGCAAAGTCAAGTGGTTCGACGTGGACAAGGGCTTCGGTTTCGTGGCCACGGATGACGGCAAGGAAGTATTCCTGCACGCCTCGGCCCTGCCCGCCGGCGTCAGCGAGGTGAAGGTCGGCACCAAGCTCGAGTTCGGCGTCGCCGACGGCCGCCGCGGACTGCAGGCGCTCTCCGCTCGGATCCTGGAGCAGGCCCCGTCCGTCGTGAAGGCGACCCGCAAGAGCGCGGATGACATGGCGGTCATCACCGAGGACCTCATCAAGCTGCTCGACGCCGTGTCCAACGGACTCCGCAAGGGGCGCTACCCGGAGAGGGCCCACGCGACGAAGGTGGCCGCGGTTCTCCGAGCGGTGGCCGACGACCTCGACGCGTAGGCTTCGACCATGACCACGACCAACCCGGACACCGCCGGCGACACCACGATGCCCGACGACGGCGACGCCGTCCTCCAGGTGCCCGTGGAGGCGCCGAAGAAGCCGCGTGCATCTCGTCGCATCCCGAAGTCCGACGCCGTGCTCGAGGCCGCGGTCGAGCGTGCCCGTGCGGCTGTGCTCGAGGTGGCCCCGGAGTCCCAGATCGGCCGGCACGTGTCCGCCGTGATCGAGGGCGAGCGCCTCGTCACCCACCGCTTCGAGGCGTTCATGCCGGGATACGGCGGGTGGCAGTGGTACGCGAGTGTGGCACGCGTGGCGAGGAGCAAGGACGTCACCGTGTGCGAGGTGGGCCTGCTGCCGTCCGCGGCGTCGCTCGTGGCGCCCGAGTGGCTGCCCTGGTCCGAGCGCGTGCGTCCGGAGGATTCCGCGACGGATGACGCCGGCCTGCCGGAGGGAGCAGCTCCCAACGCGGCGCCGCTGGAGGGCGTAGCCGGTACGGACGGGGCAGCGGAGGATTCCGCGGGCGGGGCCCCTGGTGCATCGGGTCCTGCGCCGTCGGCCCAGCGCGGGGACGACGACGTCGTCTCCGGGGTGGGACCCGCACCGACCGACACCGCAGCCGGAGAACCCTCGGCCACGGAGGACGGATCCGCCGCCTCCACGGGACAGCCCGACGACGAGTGACCGCCGTGGGTCGCCGGGGCGGGGAGGAAGGAGCATGAGCACCTTCCGCTCGCTCGGCATCCACAACTACAGGCTCTGGTTCATCGGCGCGCTGATCTCCAACATCGGTACCTGGATGCAGCGGACCGCCCAGGACTGGCTGGTCTACGACATCCTCACACCGCAGAACGCCTCGGCGCTCGGGATCGTGATGGCCCTCCAGCTGGGGCCGCAGCTCGTCATCGCGCCGTGGGCCGGACTGATCGCCGATACCGTCGACCGCAGGAAGCTCCTCGCCACCACGCAGATCGCCATGGCGCTGCTCGGCATCGGGCTCGGCCTCATGGTCCTCCTCGACGTCGCCGTCCTCTGGCACGTGTACGCGTTCGCGCTGGCGCTCGGCGTCGTCTCCGCCTTCGACGCCCCCGCACGGCAGGCGTTCGTCTCGGACCTGGTGCGTGACGACTACCTCCCGAACGCCGTCGCCCTCAACAGCGCATCCTTCAACGGCGCCCGCCTCATCGGCCCCGCCGTCGCCGGGCTGCTCACGGCGGGGGTCGGACCGGGCTGGGTCTTCATGATCAACGCCCTGACGTTCGGAGCGATGGTCTACGTCCTCCTGGTGATGCGCGCCTCCGAGCTCAACAGCCAGCCGCGGCAGGCGCCCGGCAAGGGCCGGATCCGCGAGGGCTTCCGTTATGTGCGGCGCCGCCCGGACCTGATGATCGTGATGCTGGCGATCTTCATCGTCGGCACCTTCGGGCTCAATTTCGCCGTGTTCATCGCAGCGATGGCGAGGACCGAATTCGGGCAGGACGCCGGTGTGTTCGGGGTCCTCTCGTCGGTGATGGCCGTCGGTTCGGTGGCCGGCGCCCTGCTCTCCGCCCGGCGGGAACGGCCGCGGCTCAGGTTCGTCTTCGGGGCCTCTGCGGCCTTCGGCCTGGCCTGCGTGCTGGCGGCCCTGGCCCCGAACCTCTGGCTCTTCGGGCTGGCACTGGTGCCGGTGGGACTGTTCGCGCTGACCCTGATGACCAGTGCCAACGCCTATGTCCAGACGACCACGGACCCCGGCATGCGGGGGCGCGTCATGGCCCTGTACTTCGCGATCTTCCTCGGTGGCACGCCGCTCGGGGCGCCCGTGGTCGGCTGGGTGTCCGACATGTTCGGGCCCCGCTGGAGCCTCGGCGTGGCCGCTGCATCCGGCCTGTTGGCCGCCGGGGTGGGCATCTTCTGGGCCTGGCGCTACCACGAGGTGCGGTTGCGGTACGACCGCTCGGCACCCCGGCGCCTGCGTCTCGACCACGAGGCGGGCGCTGCGGACTCCGGGGCGTAGGCGGAGAGTTCCCGCCAGTGTCCTGCATGCTTCGTCCGGCAGCTGCCGGAGGCGCGGCACCGGCGGTCCGGAGGAGGTGCTCCACGACGGCTGGAGAGGCGGTCCTGCCGGTCTAGAGGAGGTGCTCCACGACGTGGTCGATGCACGCGATCAGCGCGGAGACGTCGTCGGGCTCGAT
Source organism: Arthrobacter sp. CP30 (assembly GCF_053470025.1). NCBI lineage: Bacteria > Bacillati > Actinomycetota > Actinomycetes > Micrococcales > Micrococcaceae > Arthrobacter > Arthrobacter sp. CP30. Next base: position 95,023 of record NZ_JBQEMM010000011.1, on the reverse strand, counting down.
CGAGACGAAGGTGGCGATGCGCAGCTGGTTCCGGCCCAGCTTCCGGTAGGGCTCGACGTCGACGACGCCGTTGGCGCGGAGGATCGCTGCGATCCTCGACGCATCGACCGCGTCGTCGAAGTCCACGGTCACGATGACGTTCGAGCGGTCTTCGGCCCGGGCGACATAGGGCTCGGCGATCGGGGAGGCCTCTGCCCAGGCGTAGAGCCGGCCGGCTGAGTCCGCGGTGCGGGCCGCAGCGAAGGGCAGGCCGCCCTGGCCGTTCAGCCAGGCCACCTGGGCGTCGAGCGTCACGAGGGTCGAGAGGGACGGCGTGTTGTACGTCTGGTTCAGCCGCGAGTTGTCGATGGCCGTCTGCAGGTTCAGGAAGTCCGGGACCCAGCGGTCGCCCGCCGCGATGCGTGCGGCGCGCTCCAGGGCGGCGGGGGAGAAGAGCCCGAGCCAGAGTCCGCCGTCCGAGGCGAAGTTCTTCTGCGGGGCGAAGTAGTAGACGTCCGCCTGCGAGACGTCGACGTCGAGCCCCCCGGCCGCGGACGTTGCGTCGACGACCACGAGTGCGCTGTCGTCCGCTCCCGCCACCCGGCGGACGGGTGCGGCCACGCCCGTGGAGGTCTCGTTCTGCGGCCACGCGTAGGTGTCCACGCCGGCCTCGGCCACGGGATCGGGACGGCTGCCCGGCGCGGACGTGATGACACTCGATTCCTGCAGGAACGGTGCCCGGGTGGTGGCCGAGGCGAACTTCGACCCGAATTCCCCGAAGGAGAGGTGCTGGGCCCTCGCGTCGACCAGGCCGAACGTCGCCACGTCCCAGAACGCCGTCGAACCGCCGACGCCGAGGACCACTTCGTAGCCGTCCGGGGCGCCGAAGAAGGAGGACAGTCCTTCGCGCACACGCCCGACCAGGTCGCGCACCGGCGCCTGGCGGTGCGAGGTGCCGAGGAGCGTTGGTCCGGCGGCGACGAGCGCATCGATCTGGCCGCTCCGCACCTTCGACGGACCGGCACCGAAGCGGCCGTCGGCGGGCAGGAGGTGGTCGGGGATGCGGGGCGCTTCGCTCATGGGGTGCTCCAGCTGATCGGCGGGGGTATCGCCCTCATTCTGCCCCAGCAGCGGGTGGCCCTCCATTTGTGAACAGATGCCCGGGGCCCCTCCGCGCCCGCCGGGGACCCCCTCGGCGGGAATCACCGGAGCGGTCGCATGGGTTAACCTTGGGAGGCATGGGGCGGAACCGGCTGTGGCGGCCGCGGTGCCCCACCCGCGTGAGGCATTCCAGCCGCGCACCCGCACCGCACCAAGGAGCTGACCCGCATGACGGACCTCATCGACACCACCGAGATGTATCTGCGGACCATTCTCGAGCTCGAGGAGGAGAACATCGTGGCGCTCCGTGCGAGGATCGCCGAACGGCTGCGCCACTCCGGTCCGACCGTCTCCCAGACCATCGGGCGGATGGAGCGCGACGGCCTCGTGGTCGTCTCCGGTGACCGCCACCTCGAACTCACCGAACTCGGGCGGCATCGGGCCACCGGCGTGATGCGGAAGCACCGCCTGGCCGAGCGCCTGCTCAGCGACGTGATCGGCCTCGACTGGGCGTACGTCCATGACGAGGCCTGCCGCTGGGAGCATGTCATGAGCGAGCGTGTCGAGCGGCGGCTGTACGAACTGCTCGGCCAGCCCTCGGAGTCGCCGTACGGCAATCCGATCCCCGGTCTCGAGGCCATCGGCGGCATCCGGTCGGAGCTGTTCACGGACGGCGTCGTCACCCTGCTCTCGGCCATGGGTACCTACTCACCCGACAAGCGGGTGACGCTCGTCCGTCTCGCCGAGCCCATCCAGGTCGATCCCGAACTCCTCACCCAGCTGGACGAGGGCGGCTTGCGCCCCGGTGCGGACCTCGCGCTGGAGTCCGTGGGCGGGTACGTCTCCGTGCGTGTCCCGGGCGTCGAGGGAGCCCTCGAGCTGCCCCCCGAGGTCGCGTCGCACGTCTTCGTGTCCGTCGCCGCCTGACGGCTCCACCACCGGTCCCTGACGGCTCCACCGCGGGTCCCTGACGGTGCTTGGCCCCGGACCGTCACGGCGCCGGCACGGCGATTTCTTCGCGCCCGGGCGCGCCTCGGATGGTCGCCGTCACCAAGAACATACCGTTCCGTGACCGGAACGTGACATAGGGTGCTTTCTGTTGTAGCCTTCATCTCGTGCCAAATTCGCTCTAGATCCGGCACCCTCCTGCAAATCGCCTAGCTCTGCCATTGCCGGAGGTCCGTCCGCACCATCGCATGGCAGAGGCGGGGGAACCAATTTCGGGTTTCTGCACAGAAATCCTTGGGGTTAAGTCGCTTGCTCACGCAGCGGCCGGGTGACTCCCATCCGAATCCGACAGCTCACCTCGCAGGCGTTGGGAGAGGCAATCCACCGTGTCCACCAGCTCTTCGCTGGGCCGCCACCGCGCGCCCAAAACGGTCAGCCCGCTGACCACCCTGTCGACAGCAGTCGCATCCAACGCCGGTTCCGTCGGCCGCCAGGCAGCCGTCATCGTCGCCGCCTCGGGCCTGGTCCTCACGGCCGGCCTGCCGGCCCACGGCGTCACCACCGCGGACCGTGAGGTCCAGTCCTCCGCAGCCCTGACCATCAGCCGCGTCGTCTCCGCCGAGGTCACGGTCCCGGCCACGGCGAAGGTCACGTTCGAGCGGGTCGCCGTCGAGGTCACCCCCGCCCCCGAGTCCGTCGAGGAAGCCCCCGTCGTCGAGGAAGCCCCCGTCGTCGCGGCCCCCGCACCCGTCGCCGTCGTCGCGGCCCCCGCACCCGTCGCCGCCGTCGAGGCACCAGCACCGGTCGTTCCCGCTGTGGAGGTTCCGGTCGCAGCAGCACCCGTGGCCGCCGTCGCCGCGCCGGTTGCCGCGCCCAGCGCCCCGGTCGCCGCAGCGCCTGCAGCCGCCGCACCTGCTCCTGCCGCTCCGGCGCCCGCAGCCCCCGTGGAGCAGTCCGCTCCGTCATCCGGTGTCGCCGCCGGACTCGTGGCCTCCGCCTACGGCCAGATCGGCGTCGCGCAGGACTGCACCGCCATGGTCGAGACCGCCCTGCGCTCCGTCGGCAAGTCCGTCGGAGACCTGGCCCCGGGCCAGTTCTTCCAGTTCGGTGACGTCGTCGGCACGCCCGCCGCGGGCGATCTCGTCATCACCGGCGGCCATGTCGCGATCTACGTCGGCAACGGCCAGGTCATCAGCGGTGGCCTCAACGGCATGAACACCGACATCCACAACCTGTCAGACCTTCCCGGCGCAAGCTTCGTCCGCGTCCGCTGATCACCACACACGGAGAATCCCTTATGACTTCACGCACCACGATCGCCCGCCACCGCTCAGAAGCGCAGACCACTGCCGGCTTCTCCGCCCTCGCCGCAGCAGTCACCACCAACGCCGGCGGCATCGGCCGCCAGGCCGCCGTCATCGTCGCGGCCTCCGGCCTCGTCCTCACCAGCGGTGTCGCGGCCAACGCCGCCGACCTGCAGCCGCAGCGTGAGGTAGCCACCTCCAACGTCTCGGTCTCGTCGGTTCGCGCGGCCGTCGTCGCCTCGAACTCGTCCGTCGTGTCCTTCAACATGACGCCGGTCAAGGTCAAGGCCAAGCCTGTCGTCAAGACCCCGAAGGCCCCCGTCGTCGTGGCTCCCGTCGTCGAGGAGGTCGCCGTCCCCGTCGTCGAGACCGCTCCCGTCGTCGAGGCAGCACCGGTCGCCGCGGCAGCTCCCGCCGCCCCCGCCGTCGCCGCCCCGGCGGCCGTTGCGCAGGCTCCCCAGGCTGCGGCCGTCGCCGCTCCCGCCGTCGCCCCGGCTCCCGTCGCGGCACCGGCACCGGCGCCCGTCACCGCCCCCGCTCCGGCACCCGCGGTGTCCTCCGGTGTCGCCGCGACCATCGCGGAAGCTGCGAAGGGCCAGCTCGGCGTCATGCAGGACTGCACCCGCCTGGCGAGCAATGCCCTCGCCGCCGCCGGCATCAACTTCCACGGCTGGCCGGCCGGGTACCTGTCCCTCGGCCGCACGGTCAGTGCCGGCGAGGCCATCCCGGGTGACCTCATCTACTACGCCGACGGCGGCATGGGCATGGCCCACATCGCCGTGTACATCGGTGGCGGTCAGGCCGTCCACGGCGGATTCAACGGCAACACCACGGTGATCGCGCCCGCCGAGCTCGGCTCGGGCGGCGTGTACATCCGCGTCGGCGGCTGATCGCCCACCGAGCAGGACGGAAGGACCGGCGCATAGCGCCGGTCCTTCCGTGCATCCGGCACAGGAGTGCCGGAACCACCAGCTCGCGACACGTCACGTCCCGATCGGCGCCGATTAGCCCCCGTCCTGCGCCCGGCTTACCCTTGCAGTGTCAATCCGAAGCTCTTCTCCCGTACCACGGGATGGCACCCGGTTGCGGGGAACAGGTCAGCAAAGAGGAACGTGCCATGCGCACTCTTGTTCTGAATGCAGGGTATGAACCACTGGCGGTGGTCACCTTCCGCCGGGCGCTGGTGCTCGTGCTCACGGGGAAGGCCAGCGTGGTGGCCGAGGACGACGAGCCGATCGTGGGCCCCACGGAGATCCTCGGACGGCCCTCCGTGATCCTCCTGAACCGATACGTGAAGGTCCCGTACCGGTACGACGTCTCGGCCACGCGGCGAGGGGTCCTCCGTCGCGACAACCATCTCTGCGCCTACTGCGCGCGGCCGGCATCGACGATAGACCACGTGATGCCGCGCTCGCGCGGGGGCCAGGACACGTGGGAGAACCTCGTGGCCTGCTGCCTCACCTGCAACAACGCCAAGGGTGACAAGACCCTCTCCAGCCTGGGCTGGAGCCTGCGGATCGTCCCCCTCCCGCCGCGGGGGCCGCAGTGGCAGATCCGCGAGCTGGAGAAGCCGGCCCCGCAGTGGAACGAGTTCCTGTCCCAGCGGGCCGCATGACGCCCGCTCCCGTGCGGTTCGACGCGATCGTCCTCGCCGGCGGCAGGTCCTCCCGCCTGGGCGGCGTGGCGAAGGCCGGACTGCTCCTGGGCGGCCGGACCCTGCTCGAGCACACCTGCTCGGCGCTGGTCGACGCGGACCGCCTGGTCGTCGTCGGCCCGGACAGGGAGCCCGGTACCCTGGCCGGTGCGCCGACCATCGTCCGGGAGGATCCGCCCTTCGCGGGGCCGGCCGCGGGCCTCGTGGCCGGTTTCACCTCGTGGCGGGCACCGCGAGCGCCCTGGTGCGTCGTCGTCGCGTGTGACATGCCGAGGGTCGCGGACCTCCTCACGATCCTGCTGGCCGAGGCACGGGCAGAAGACGGGCAAGCTTCCCTCGTCGCGCTCGACGGCGGCCGCGACCAGCCGCTCGCCGCCGTCTACCGGAGCGCGGACCTTGCGGCAGCGATCGACGGCGTGCTGGCGCACGGAACTGCGCAGGATCTCTCGATGCGCAGCCTCCTTGCTAGTGTGAGGACCAGACCGGTCCCGGTTCCGCCGGGCACGACGCACGACGTCGACACCTGGAGTGATGCACGAGCGCTGGGCGTCGATGTCCCCTGAACCGCCCGGAGGGCTGATGGACGATCGCCAGAGACTGCTGCAGGAATGGACGGAGACGCTGCTCGCCGCGTTCGAGATCGAGGGGACGCACGTCGACATCGACGCCGTCCTGGAGCTCGCCGGCAAGGCGGCCCACGGCGTGGTCCGTCCCGCAGCTCCGTTGACGACCTTCGTGGTGGGGTACGCAGCAGGCCTGGCCGTGGGGAGCGGGCAGGCCGAGGAGCAGCTGGCCATCAGCTCCGCGATGGCGGTGGCCGACTCGCTCTGCACGGATGCGGCTGCGGACGGCGGGACCGCATGAGCGAGGCCGCCGGAGCACACGACGTCGACTGGACGGAGGCACGTCACCTGGCGCACGGTGCCGGGATGCCGCTGCCGTTCCAGACGGTCCCCCTCGCGGACGCCCTCGGGCAGACGCTGGCCGAACCCGTCCATGCGCTCCAGGCCATCCCGCACTACGCGTCCTCCGCCATGGACGGCTGGGCCGTGAACGGCGACGCCCCCTGGACGCTGGTCAGCCACGCGGTTCCCGAGGAGCACCCCCGCGGCAGGCCCGCACCGCACGCGGATTCCGGGGAGGTGTCCCTGGCGCCGGGCGAGGCGACCTTCATCCTGACGGGGGGTGTGGTGCCGCAGAACGCGCGGGGTATCCTCCGCACGGAGCACGGATCCATCCGCGGTGACGTCCTGGACCGCAACGAGGCCGCGCGTGCCGACGAGCCCTCGCAGTACGAGCACGTCCGGCCGGCGGGGGAGGAGGCCGAGGCGGGCTCCGAGGCCATCCCCGCGGGGGTGGTCCTCAACCCGGCGCAGATCGCCCTCGCCGCGGTGTGCGGGCATGACACGCTCGCGGTGCTCCGGGCGCCGCGGGTGTCCCTGCTCATGACGGGCGATGAGGTCATCGAGCACGGCCTGCCGCACGCCGGACAGGTACGCGACACCTTCGGGCCCCAGCTGCCCGGCTTCGTCGCGATGCTGGGCGGCCATGTCGACGTGGCGGGCCGCGCGAAGGACGACCTCGACGACGTCATCGCCGCCATCAGCGCCGAGGCGACCGACGAGTTCTCCCTCGCACGTGCTTCCGGGGACGTACTCATCACCACCGGTGGGACCGGGAGCTCCTCCGCGGACCACATCCGCCGTGCCCTCACCGAGCTGGGCGCCGAGCTGATCATCGACGGCATCGCGATGCGTCCAGGCCACCCGACGCTCCTCGCACGCCTGCCGGACGGCCGTTTCCTCGTGGGGCTGCCGGGCAATCCGCTCGCCGCGATGATGGCCATGCTCACCGTGGCCGGACCGTTGCTCGCAGGCCTGCGGGGCTCGCCCCTGGAAGAGCCGGTCACGGTGACCAGTGCCGACGCCTTCGGACCCCTGCGGGGCAGGAGCCGCCTCGTGCCGTACCGGCTCGAGGGCGGCCGCGCGGTGCCGAGCACACACCAGCGCTCGGGCATGCTGCGCGGACTCGCCGCGGCCGACGGCGTCCTCGTGGTGCCTGCGGAGGGTTGCTCGGCGGGCGACGCCGTCCCCGCCCTGTCCCTGCCCTGGCTGGCCTGAGGCCGGACCGGGGCCGCGGCGGTCAGGCCGGGACGAGGTCGGACCGGGGCCGCCCGCCCCGGTCCGACCCGCCCGTCAGGCGGGCTTCTCGACCCGGATGATCACGGATTTGGACGTCGGCGTCCCGCTGATATCCGCGGTCGAGTCCAGCGGGACGAGGACGTTCGTCTCCGGATAGTACGCCGCCGCGCACCCCTTCGGCGTCGAGTAGGCCACCACGCGGAAGTCCTCCGCACGCCTTTCCACGCCGTCCGACCACTCGGAGACGAGGTGCACCATGTCGCCGTCGTCGAGCCCGGCCTCCGCGATGTCCTGTGGGCTCAGGAACACGACGCGGCGCCCGTTGTGGATGCCGCGGTAGCGGTCGTCCTTGCCGTAGATCGTGGTGTTGTACTGGTCGTGCGAGCGCAGCGTCTGCAGGATGAGCCTGCCCGCGGGTACCTTCGGGTACTCCAGCAGGTTCGCGGTGAAGTTGGCCTTGCCCGTGGCGGTGGTGAAGGTGCGGCTGTCGCGGGGACCGTTCGGCAGCACGAAGCCACCGGGCTTGTCGATGCGGTCCTCGAAGTCGTCGAAGCCGGGCACCACGGCGCTGATGTGCTGCCGGATGACGCGGTAGTCGGCCTGCGCGGCCTGCCAGTCCAGCTGCGGGGCGTTGTCGCGGAACGGGCTGTCCTCGCGGGCGAACAGGCGGTCGCCCAACTCGCAGACGATGGCGATCTCCGACCGCATCTCGGAACTCGAGGGCTTCAGGCGGCCCGTCGACGCATGGACCGCACTCATGGAGTCCTCGACGGTGACCCGCTGGTCGCCACCCGACTGGGTGTCCCGGTCCGTGCGGCCGAGAGCCGGGAGGATGAGGGCCCGGGTGCCGGTCACGAGGTGCGAGCGGTTCAGCTTGGTGGAGACCTGCACGGTGAGCCGTGTGTTCCGCAGCGCCTGTTCCGTGACGTTGGTGTCCGGGGTCGCCCGGACGAAGTTGCCGCCCATGCCCATGAAGACCCGTGCCTTGCCGTCGCGCATCGCCCGGATCGCGGCCACGGTGTCGAACCCGTGCCGGCGCGGGGAGGCGAAGTGGAAGCGCTTGTCGAGGGCGTCGTGGAACGCCTCGGGCATGCGCTCGAAGATCCCCATGGTGCGGTCGCCCTGTACGTTGGAGTGGCCGCGGACCGGGCAGACCCCGGCTCCGGGCTTGCCGACGTTGCCCTGCAGCAGCAGCACGTTGACGACGTCGCGCAGCGTGGACACCGAGTGCTTGTGCTGTGTCAGGCCCATGGCCCAGCAGACGATGGTGCCGGGTGAGGCGATCATGCGGTCGCCGACCTTCGTGATCTCGGCCCTGGAGATGCCGCTCGCCGTCGTGATCTCCTCCCAGCTGGTCTCCCGGAGGCTTGTCAGGTAGTCCTCCAGCCCCAGCGTGTGCTCGGCGATGAAGGCATGGTCGAACACCGTGCCGGTCGCCTCCTCGCGCTCGAGGAGGTGCTTGCCGAGGCCACGGAACAGCGCCTGGTCGCCGCCGATGCGGATCTGCAGGAAGTCGTCCGCCAGGGCCGTGCCGCCGCCGAAGCGCGTGCCGAGCAGCCCCATGGGGTTCTGGGGGTTCTCGAAGCGCATCAGGCCGGCTTCGGGGAGGGGATTGATCGCGACGATCGCCCCGCCGTTCTTCTTGGCCTTCTCCAGCGACGTGAGCATGCGGGGGTGGTTGGTGCCGGGATTCTGCCCGGCGATGATGATCAGCGGCGCCGTGTCGAGGTCCAGCAGGGACACCGTGCCCTTGCCGACGCCGAGCGTCTCGTTGAGCGCGGAGCCCGAGGATTCGTGGCACATGTTCGAGCAGTCGGGCAGGTTGTTGGTGCCGATGCCGCGGACCAGCAACTGGTACACGAAGGCTGCCTCGTTCGAGGTACGTCCGGAGGTGTAGAAGACGGCCTCGTCCGGGCTGTCGAGCGCCGCGAGCTCGTCGACGATGACCTGGTTCGCCTCGTCCCAGGACACGGCGCGGTAGTGGGTGCCGCCGTCGTCGAGCAGCATGGGGTGCGTGAGGCGCCCCTGCTGGCCGAGCCAGTAGTCGTCCCGCGTCATGAGGTCCTCGACGGAGTGCTCGGCGAAGAACGTCGGCGGGACGGTGCGCCGCGTCGCCTCCTCGGCGACGGCCTTGGCCCCGTTCTCGCAGAACTCGGCGGTGTGCCGCTTGTCGCCCTCCGGCCAGGCGCAGCCCATGCAGTCGAAGCCCTTGACCTGGTTCACCGCGAGAAGGGTCTGCGCGCTGCGCACCGGCCCCATCTGGTCCATCGAGATCTTGAGGGAGTTGATGACGGCGGGCAGTCCCACCGCCCGCGTCTTCCGAGCTCCCACGGTCAGCTGGGACTCGTCGATATTGTCCTTCGGGGCCTTTGTTGCCACGTGTGCACATCCTCGTGTCGTCGTCGACACACCATGTGGTGTCTGGGGTCAACTAACCTCATCATAGGGCCGAGGTAAGGAGAGCCGAATGAACCGGGTCACACAGCGCCGCCGCATCACGAAGTTCCGCATCGGGGCACCGACCGGTCGCCGCGAGGATGTCCTCGCCGGGGAGGAACCCCTGGAGATCAGACTCGGGGGCAGCGCCTTCACCGTCACCATGCGGACCCCGGGGGACGACTTCGACCTCGTGGCCGGCTTCCTGGTCTCCGAGGGCGTGGTCTGGGAGCCGGGCCAGCTGCCCAGCCTGCGGTACTGCGCGGGCGTGGACGACGACGGCCGACAGACCTTCAACGTGGTCGAGGCGCAGCTGCGTCCCGGCGTGGAGCTCCCGGACACGGCGATGGAACGCCATGTCTACACCTCCAGCTCCTGCGGCATCTGCGGGACGGCGTCGATCGACGCCGTCCGGAAGTCCTCGCGGTTCGACCTGCACGAGGACACCGCGCCCGTAGACCTCGGGATCCTCGCGTCGCTGCCCGACCGCCTGCGGGAGAACCAGAAGCTGTTCGACCGTACAGGAGGCGTGCACGCCGCCGGACTCTTCACCGCCGAGGGCGAGCTCCTGTGCCTGCGCGAGGACGTGGGACGCCACAACGCCGTCGACAAGGTGGTGGGCTGGGCGCTCCGCGAAGGCATGCTGCCGCTGCGGGGCACCGTCCTGCAGGTCTCGGGCCGGGCGTCCTTCGAACTCGTCCAGAAGGCGCAGCTCGCGGGCATCCCGGTGCTCGCGGCCGTCAGTGCGCCGTCGTCCCTCGCCGCGGACCTGGCCGACGACGCCGGACTGACGCTCGTGGGCTTCAGCCGCGGGACGTCGCTGAACTGCTACTCACACCCGGACCGCATCGCGGCCTGACCGGGCCGCCCGCCGCCCGACGGGCCTGTGTCGGCCCGACGGGTGCAGGGCATCGTGCAGGGATCCGGCCGGCCCCGCCGCGGGGAGGCCGGCCTCGGCCCCCTAGAACGGGTTCAGCAGGCGCTGCACGAAGCGCCGCGTCCGTTCCTCACGCGGGGTGCGGAGCACCTGGTCGGGATGGCCGTGCTCGACGACGACGCCGCCGTCCATGAACACCACCTCGTCCGCGACCTCGCGGGCGAAGGCCAGCTCGTGCGTCACGATCACCATGGTCCACTTCTCCTCCGCGAGCTCCTTGATGACCGTCAGCACCTCACCCACCAGCTCCGGGTCCAGGGCGGACGTCGGCTCGTCGAAGAGCAGCAGGTCCGGCTGCAGGGCGAGGGCGCGGACGATCCCGACGCGCTGCTGCTGTCCGCCGGACAGGTTGAAGGGATGGTCGTTCCGCTTGTCGGCGAGGCCCACGCGGTCCAGGAGCCGTTCGGCGTCCGCGACGGCGTCCTTGCGGGTACGCTTCTGCACCCGGACCGGACCCTCGATGATGTTCTCGAGCACCGTCATGTGCGGGAAGAGGTTGTAGGTCTGGAAGACCATGGCACTGCGATCGCGGAGCGAGAGGGCCTCCTTCCGTGACATCTTCGCGCCGAAGTCCACCGACGGCCCGTCGCGGAAGGCGACCGTGCCGCCGTCGGGCGTCTCGAGTCCGTTGAGGCACCGCAGCACGGTGGTCTTGCCGGACCCGGACGGTCCCACGAGCGCTGTCACCTGCCCGTCCGCCAGGCTGAGGTCGATGGACCTCAGCACCTGGTTGCCGCCGAAGGACTTCTGCAGGCCGGTGACCGTCAGCAGGGCATCAGTGGGCGACATAGCGGTCCAATCTCTTCTCGAGGGCGGACTGGCCGCTGGACAGGACGAGGCAGAACACCCAGTAGATCGCTGCGGCCTCCATGTAGAGCAGGAGGAACTCCTGCGAGAAGGATGCGATCTGCTGGGCTTCGCGGAACAGCTCCGTCACGAGGATCAGCGAGGCCAGGGAGGTGTCCTTGACGAGGCTGATGAACGTGTTGGACAGCGGCGGCACGGAGACCCGCGCGGCCTGCGGCAGGATGATCCGCCGCAGGGTCAGGCTCCGGGACATCCCGATGGTGTGTCCGGCCTCCCACTGGCCCTTCGGCACCGAGAGGATCGCGGCACGCACGATCTCCGCCGCATAGCCTGCGACGTTCAGCGAGAAGGCGATGATGGCACTAGGCCAGGGGTTGATCGTCAGGCCGATGGACGGCAGGCCGTAGAAGATCACGAACAGCTGAACCAGCAGCGGCGTGCCACGGATGACCGAGACGTAGAAACGGGCGATCGCCGAGAGGACGGGTTGCCCGCTGATCCGCATGAGGGCGACGACGAGGGCCAGCGCCAGCCCGAGCGCGAACGAGGCGAGGGACAGCGGGATCGTGCCTGTCAGTCCGCCGGAGAGCATGGGCCAGAAGGACGTGCGCAGCAGCTCCCAGTCCATCAGTCAGCCCCTCCGCGTCGCGCTGACGATCGCCGCCACGGGCCGTGCGCCGGCATCACTCGCTGACGTCGGAGCCGAAGTACTTCTCCGAGATCTCGGCGAGTGTGCCGTCGGCGCGCAGCTCCTCGAGCGCGGTATCGATCGCGTCCACGAGCTCGGTGCTGCCCTTGCGGACGGCTACGGCGCTCTCCGAGGTCTCCTCGGTGGTGGCCGCGATCTTGATGTTCTCGTTGCTGTCGGTCTTCTGGTAGTCCAGGTAGGTCAGCTCGTCGTTGATGGTCGCATCCACGCGGCCCTGCTCGAGGAGCGTGATGGACTGCGCCCAGCCTTCGACGGGCTCCACGTTCGCGCCGCTCTCCTTCGCCAGGTCGTTCCAGTTGCTCGTCAGGGACTGCGCGGTGGTCTTCCCGGCCAGGTCCTCGAAGGAGGAGATGTCGCCGTTGTCCGCGGTCGTGACGATCACGCCGGCGCTCACCGTGTAGGGCTCGGAGAAGTCGTAGGTCTCCTTGCGCTCGTCCGTGATGGAGACCTGGTTGGCGATGACGTCGAAGCGACCCGCCTCGAGGCCCGCGAAGATCGCGTCCCACTGGGTCTCCTGGAATTCGGCCTCCACACCCATCTTCTCCGCGACGGCGGTGATGACCTCGACGTCGTATCCCGTGAGGTCGCCGCTGCCGCCCTCGTGGAAGCTGAAGGGCCGGTAGGTCCCCTCGGTCCCGACGGTGAGGACGCCGGAGTCCTGGATCTCCTGCAGCGAGGAGGGCGCGGCGGACTCGCTCGCCCCGCCGTCGGATGCAGGGGTCGACGACGAGCCGCATCCTGCGAGGGCGAGGGTGAGCGCTGCAGCGGCGCCGAGGGCGGACAGGCGGTTCTTCATGGGATTCCTTCGATCTGGTGAGGCGATCACGGCGGTAGGGAATGGTGGGGACCGACGAAGGCTTGAACCCTACGTACGTCCGCTCCACCCGGCCGGGACCGGAGTCGAACACTACTGGGGTCAACACCGGGGCACGCACTTATTGTTCCGAAGTATTGCGGCGGGGGTCCAGGAATCTGGGACCGGAGCCGGGACTGGCATCCTTGGAAGGAATGGCTATGAGCATGGAAGGCGCGGCCTGGAGCTCGCTCTACAAGATCTCCACGGCGAAGGACGGCCGGCACGGATTCTCGAAGGAGTCGGTCCGGCGCATCCTGACCTTCGCCGTGCCCTACCGCTCGAAGCTGATCATCTTCATCGTCCTGTCGGTCGCCGGGGCCTTCCTCGCCGTCGCGACGCCGGTACTCGCCGGGCAGGTGGTGGATGTCATCGTCGCGCAGGGTGAGGTCCGCACCGTGGTGTGGCTCGCCGTCGTCATCGCGATCGTCGCCGTGGCGGATGCCGCCGTATCCCTCGTCACGCGCTGGTACTCGTCCCGGATCGGGGAGGGCGTCATCCTGGATCTCCGCACAGCGGTGTTCAACCATGTGCAGAAGATGCCGATCGCCTTCTTCACGCGCACCCGCACCGGTGCCCTCGTGAGCCGCCTGAACAACGACGTGATCGGCGCGCAGCAGGCGTTCAGCGGGACCCTGTCCGGTGTGGTGACGAACCTCGTGGCGTTGATCCTCACGCTCGCGGTGATGCTGAGCACGTCCTGGCTCGTCACGGTGCTCGCCGTCGTCATGCTGCCCATCTTCCTCGTCCCTGCGCGTCGCATGGGCAGTCGCCTCGCAGCCCTCCGGCGCGAGGCCGCGGACCACAACTCGGCCATGAGCACGCAGATGACGGAGCGCTTCTCCGCCCCCGGCGCCACCCTGGTGAAGCTGTTCGGCAGGCCGGACGAGGAGGCCGAGGAGTTCCGCGTCCGTGCGGCCCGCGTGCGGGACATCGGCGTGCGGACCGCGATGCTGCAGTTCGTGTTCTTCACGGCCCTCATGCTGGTGTCCGCCCTGGCGCTCGCGCTCGTCTACGGTCTGGGCGGCTTCCTGGCCCTCCAGGGGCAGCTCGACACCGGTGAGGTCGTCACGCTCGCGCTCCTACTGACGCGTCTCTACGCGCCGCTCACCAGCCTGGCGAACGCCCGCGTGGAGATCATGAGCGCCATCGTCAGTTTCGAGCGCGTGTTCGAGGTCCTCGACCTCGAGCCGCTGATCCAGGAGAAGGCCGACGCCGTCGCCGTGCCCTCCGGTCCGGTCGCCGTCGAGTTCGACGACGTCCGCTTCGCCTACCCGTCCGCGGACAAGGTGTCGCTGGCCTCGCTCGAGGAGGTCTCGACACTCGACACCCGCGGCGGGGACGAGGTGCTCCACGGGATCTCCTTCCGCATCGAGCCCGGCCAGACGGTCGCCCTCGTGGGCACCTCGGGAGCAGGGAAGTCGACCATCGCGCAGCTCCTGTCCCGCCTGTACGACGTCGACAGCGGGGCCGTGCGGCTCGGCGGCACGGACGTGCGCGACGTGACGTTCGCGTCCATGCGGCACACGCTCGGCATGGTGACGCAGGACGGGCACCTCTTCCACGAGACCATCCTGTCCAATCTCCGCCTGGCACGCCCCGAGGCCACGGAGGGCGAGGTCTGGGACGCCGTCCGCCGCGCCCGCCTCGAACCGCTCATCCGATCCCTGCCCGACCAGCTGGACACCATGGTGGGGGAGCGCGGCTACCGGCTGTCCGGTGGTGAGCGCCAGCGCATGACCATCGCCCGCCTGCTCCTCGCCCAACCGCGCGTCGTCATCCTCGACGAGGCGACGGCGGCCCTCGACTCGACATCGGAGGCGGCAGTGCAGGCCGCCCTCAGCGAGGCCCTCGAGGGGCGCACCGCGATGGTGATCGCGCACCGGCTGTCGACGATCCGCAGCGCGGACCTCATCCTCGTGGTCGAGGACGGGTCGATCGTGGAGCGGGGTTCGCACGACGAGCTGCTGGCGCACGGAGGCCGGTACGAGGAGCTGCACCGGACGCAGTTCGCCGTGCAGAAGAACATGGCCGCGGAGGAGGAGCCCGAGGCGCTCACCGGCGTCTGACGGTCATCCCCGCAGTGCCAGCAGCGCGGGGACCACGTAGTCGGTGAGCAGCGGGGCGAGGTCGCCCCGGAGTCCGGCTGCATCGAGGTCGAGCCAGTCCAGCTCCTCGATCTCGGCCGCCGGACGCGGCTCGCCGGCCAGCGGGCACAGGAAGACCGTGGCGATCAGGCGGGTGTCCGCCTCGTTCGCGGCGGGTCCCGACCAGGTGCCGAGCAGCGTCAGCTCCTCCGGGCGCACGGTCAGTCCCAGTTCCTCCTGCAGTTCACGGGAGCCCGTCCGGGCAGGCGTCTCTTCCGGCTCGGGTTTCCCGCCCGGCTGCATGAACACGGAGGTCCCACGCTTGCGGACCAGCAGCAGGCGCCCGTGGGCGTCCAGGAGGCAGAGCGCCGTGACCGTGATGACGGGCGTGACGCGCACCGCGGGTCCCTTCGACGCAGAGCGAGGACGGGCAGGGAAGCCCGTCCTCGGTCGTGGTGGTGCCCCTGGCCGGAATCGAACCGACGACCTTCCCTTTAGGAGAGGGACGCTCTATCCTACTGAGCTACAGAGGCGCGGGATCGGTGGAGCACCGATCCGGCGGTCCCAGCTTACCCGGTCCGCGGGGTCGTGTCCGCGCCGGAGACACCCCGCAGCCGTCGCGGCAGGAACACCGCCGCCGCCCCCGCCACGAGGCTGACGGCCAGCAGGATCCACCGGGACAGCGTCAGCACCGAGGCCAGTGCGACGGCGGCGGGTTCGGGGACGGCCTGGGCCAGCACCGTGTCGATCGCGATGTTCTCCCAGAGGTCGGCCACGGTGAACAGGATCACGGGTGACCACAGCAGCCACCGGAGCCACCGCCGCCCGACGTTGAGCTGGACGAGCAGGAGCCAGGCGAACGCGAAGATCAGGGGGAAGAGCGTGCCGGCCGTCCTGTGCAGGTAGCTCAGCTGGCCCCGGGCGTCGTCATCCATCGACCCGCGCAGGCGCTCCACGTAGGCCGCGTCGTACCCACCCACGAGCATGTCCGGCATCGTGAGGCCGTCGGAGAGCTGCGTCATCTGGCCCAGCGTGAGCAGGTGGAGGTACCAGAAGAGGAACAGGGAGGCCACGGCGGCTGCGACGAGGACGAGCGAACCGTTGTCCTTCCGGCTCCCGCCGCTCGGGGGAGCCTCCGGCACAGGGGTGCCGGTCGCGTGCTTGCGTGCTATCTGCGCCCTGGTCTTCGCCACCGTCCCAGTATGGGCGACGCCGGAGGACCACCACGCCGGGCTGTGAACACCATGTGAACTGCGTTGCGATCGGATGACGTTCCCCCGCCGGCTGCCCGTTGTGATTGCCTTCACACCGGAAAAGCGGTTCATTGGTGGGATGCATATTCACACCGCACTCCCCATGGCGACGGTCACCGAGGACGTCGGCTGGCTCGCCGCCATCGACGAGGCGATCAACAACGCCTTCGCGAGACCCACCGAGATCTTCTCCAGCATCGTGTTCTTCCCGATCACGATCGGCGACGTCAGCTTCCCCGCCGTCGTCGCCTGGCTCATCCTTGCCGGGATCATCTTCACGATCTACTTCGGGGTGCCCCAGCTCCGCGGCCTCAAGGTCGGCTATGAAGTCGTGCGTGGGCGTTACTCCTCCAAGGACGATCCGGGCGAGGTGCCGCACTTCCAGGCGCTCACCTCGGCCCTCTCCGGAACCGTCGGGCTCGGCAACATCGCCGGTGTCGGTGCTGCCATGGCCCTCGGTGGCCCGGGCGCCACGTTCTGGATGATCTGCGCCGGACTGATCGGCATGGCGACCAAGTTCGCCGAGTGCACGCTCGGCGTGAAGTACCGCGAGGTCCACGAGGACGGCACCGTGAGCGGCGGTCCGTTCAAGTACCTGCCGATCGCCTTCCAGAAGCTCGGCCGCATCCCGGCCAAGATCCTCACAGGGATCTTCGCGGTCGCGATCCTCATCTTCGGCATCGCCGGCGGCAACATGTTCCAGGCCAACCAGACCTTCGCCCAGGTGCAGAACGTCACGGGCGGTGCGGACGGCTTCCTCGGCAGCGCCGGCGCGGCCCTCATCTTCGGACTGGTCCTCGCCTTCTTCGTGGCGATCGTGATCCTCGGCGGCATCAAGTCCATCGGCGCCACGACGTCGCGCCTGGTGCCCGCGATGGGCGGCATCTACGTCCTCGCCTGCCTCTTCGTGATCATCGCGAACATCGACCAGGTGCCCGGCGCCTTCGGGGCGATCATCACCGGTGCCTTCAATCCCCAGGGAATCGCCGGAGGCATCCTCGGTGTCCTGATCGTCGGGTTCCAGCGGGCCTCGTTCTCCAACGAGGCAGGCGTCGGTTCCGCCGCCATCGCCCACTCCGCCGTCAAGACCCGCCGTCCCGTGAGCGAGGGCTTCGTGGCCCTGTTCGAGCCGCTCGTCGACACCGTGCTCATCTGCACCATGACGGCCCTCGCGATCGTCATCGCCGGTGCGCCGAGCCTGCAGGCGGGCATCGATCAGGTGCAGAGCGGGGGAGACACGCCCGACGGCGTCATCCTGACCTCGGACGCCTTCGCCACCGTGCTGCCGTGGTTCCCCATCGTCCTCGCCATCGCCGTCGTCCTCTTCGCCTACTCGACCCTCATCACGTGGTCCTACTACGGACTGAAGGCCTGGGAGTTCCTCTTCGGCCGGGGCAAGACGGCGGAGATCACCTACAAGATCGTGTTCCTGTTCTTCACGGTCGCCGGCTGCGTGCTCACGTTCAGCCAGGTCATCAGTTTCGCCGATGCCGCGCTGTTCGTCTGCGCCTTCGTGAACCTGCTCGGCGTCTACTTCCTGCTCCCCGTGATCAAGCGGGAGATGCGGGAGTACCTCGCGGACCGCAAGAGCGGCAAGCTCCTCATCCTCGGGATCGAGAAGGACGAGCTCCGGGCGGAGAAATAGCCCCTCCGCCCGCTGTACGCACCGCCCCCGCAGGGTCTCCCGGCGGGGGCGGTGCCGCGTGCGGGGCCTGCCGGGCCGGGCGGACTGTCGGGGTCACGGCCTAGACTTGGAGGCATCATGGACATGCTCTTCGATCCCTACGTCTCCCCTCCCACCCCTGCCGAGAAGAAGCGGGCACGCGAGGCCGCGATGGCCACCGCGGTGCCGCGTGCGGGGACGGGTCCGGCCTCGGGAGACCCTGCCGCGGACCACGTGCCGGCGCGCGCGGGAGTGGACGAGCAGCGCGCGCACGAGCTCCTGCTGGGCATGAATCCGCAGCAGGAGGAAGCCGTCAAGCACGGCGGCTCACCCCTGCTCATCGTCGCGGGTGCCGGGTCCGGCAAGACCCGCGTGCTGAGCCACCGGATCGCCTACCTCCTGGCCACGGGCCGTTCGCATCCCGGCCAGATCCTCGCCATCACCTTCACCAACAAGGCCGCGGCGGAGATGCGGGAGCGCATCGAGGGGCTCATCGGGGACGTGGCGAAGCGCATGTGGATCTCCACCTTCCACTCCTCCTGCGTCCGCATCCTGCGCCGCGAGGCGGCTTCCGTGGGACTGAACTCCAACTTCTCCATCTACGACTCCGCGGACACCCTGCGCCTCATCACGCTCGTGGCCAAGGGGCTGGACCTGGACCCGAAGAAGGTTCCGCCCAAAGCCATCCAGCACAAGATCTCCGCCCTGAAGAACGAACTGGTGGACGAGGAGTCGTTCGCCTCGACGGTGAACCTCGCGGATCCGTTCGAGCAGGCCGTCGCCGAGGTGTACACGGGATACGCGCAGCGCATGCGCCAGGCCAACGCCATGGACTTCGACGACCTCATCGCCCAGACCGTCTACATGTTCAGGGCCTTCCCCGGCGTCGCGGACTACTACCGGCGCCGCTTCCGCCACGTCCTCGTGGACGAGTACCAGGACACCAACCACGCGCAGTATGCGCTGGTGCGGGAGATCGTGGGGGTACCCGGCGAGTCCACCGACGATCCCGCGGAGCTCACCGTGGTGGGCGACTCCGACCAGTCCATCTACGCGTTCCGCGGGGCGGACGTGCGCAACATCGTCGAGTTCGAGAACGACTACCCGAGCGCCCGCACGATCCTGCTCGAGCAGAACTACCGCTCCACGCAGAACATCCTCAGTGCGGCGAACGCCGTCATCTCGCGCAACCCGAACCGGCCCGAGAAGCGCCTGTGGACCGCCGAGGGCAGCGGCGAGAAGATCGTCGGCTACGTCGGCGAGAACGAGCACGAGGAAGCACGCTTCATCGCCGAGGAGATCGACCGCCTCCAAGACGAGGACGACCTGCGCCCCGGTGACGTGGCGGTCTTCTACCGCACCAATGCGCAGTCGCGGTCCATCGAGGAGATCCTGCTGCGGGTCGGGCTGCCCTACAAGGTGGTGGGCGGCACCCGCTTCTACGAGCGCAAGGAGATCAAGGACGCGCTCGCGTACCTCCGCGTCCTCGTCAACCAGGACGACGTCGTCAACCTGCGCCGCGTGCTCAACGAGCCGAAGCGCGGCATCGGCGATCGCGCCGAGTACGCCATCGCCGCCCTCAGCGAACGGGAGCGGATCAGTTTCATGGAGGCGCTGCGGCGCGCCGACGAGGCGCCCGGCATGGCGACGCGATCGGTCAACGCCGTGACCGGGTTCGTCAAGCTCATCGACGACCTCGCGGAGGTGGCCGCCGGCTCGGGCGCGTCGGCGGCCCTCGAGGCCGTTCTCGAGCAGACCGGCTACCTCGAGCAGCTGAGGACCAGCAGCGACCCCCAGGACGAGTCGCGCGTCGAGAACCTCGCGGAGCTCGTCGCGGTGGTGCGGGAGTTCGAACGCGACAACCCGGAGGGCACCCTGGGGGACTTCCTCGAGCAGGTGTCACTCGTCGCGGACGCCGACCAGATCCCCGATGCCCCCGACGGGTCCGCGGCCGACGTCCAGCGTGCGGTCGAGGAGGCCCGCCGGCAGGGGGTGGTCACCCTCATGACCCTGCACACCGCGAAGGGGCTCGAGTTCCCCGTGGTCTTCCTGACCGGCATGGAGCAGGGGATCTTCCCGCACCAGCGCTCGGCCACGGATCCGAAGGAGCTGGCCGAGGAACGCCGGCTCGCCTACGTGGGTCTCACCCGTGCACGCCAGCGCCTCTACATCACCCGCTCCGAGGTCCGCAGCATGTGGGGCCAGAGCCAGTACAACCCGGCCAGCCAGTTCGTCGGCGAGATCCCCGAGGAGCTGATCCACTGGAAGCGGGAGGGTGCCGCGAAGCAGTCGTGGGGTTCGTCCGGCGGGAGCACGAGCGGTCCGCGGTTCAGCGGCTCCTACTGGGGAGCGAGCGGAGGAGGCTTCGCCGGCGGGAGCGTCGCCCCCGCGAAGGCGATCGGCCGCGTCCAGCCCCAGAAGGAGGTCGTCTCGGTCGTTGTGGGGGACCACGTCAACCACGCGAGCTTCGGCAACGGGACGGTGCTCGCGGTCGAGGGCGCGGGTGACAAGACGGTCGCGAAGGTGCGCTTCGACGCCGGCGAGAAGAGGCTGCTGCTGCGCTACGCGCCCCTGACGAAGGTGGCCTGATCGCCGGAATCCCGCACTTCTCGGGAATACCAGAACAGGCCCGAATTCTACAAAAGATAGAAGTGTGGGCTTACTCACTAAACCGATAGTCTGGAAAGGGCCCTCGGGTCGAGGGGGCTAAAGTTCCCTCTGTAAACCTACTTCGACGTAGAAGGACTCTAGCCCGTGGACCTGTTCGAATATCAGGCGCGCGATCTCTTCGAGGCACACGGAGTTCCCGTGCTCGCCGGAATCGTTGCGCACACCCCAGAAGAAGCAAAGGCGGCAGCCGAGAAGATCGGCGGCGTCGTCGTCGTCAAGGCCCAGGTCAAGGTCGGTGGCCGCGGCAAGGCCGGCGGCGTCAAGGTCGCGAAGACCCCCGACGAGGCCTTCTCCTACGCTTCTGACATCCTCGGGATGGACATCAAGGGGCACACGGTCCACAAGGTGATGATCGCGCAGGGCGCTGACATCGCCGAGGAGTACTACTTCTCCGTCCTGCTCGACCGGTCCAACCGCAACTACCTGGCCATGTGCTCGGTGGAGGGCGGCATGGAGATCGAGCAGCTCGCCGTCGAGCGGCCCGAAGCGCTCGCGCGCATCGCCGTCGACCCCGCGACCGGCATCGACCAGGCCAAGGCCGAGGAGATCGTCGACGCCGCCGGGTTCGCGCCCGAACTGCGTGAGGGCGTCATCCACACCATCCTCAAGCTCTGGGACGTCTTCGTGAAGGAGGACGCCACGCTGGTCGAGGTCAACCCGCTCGTCAAGACGGGCGCAGGGGACATCCTCGCCCTCGACGGCAAGGTCACCATCGACGAGAACGCCGAGTTCCGCCACGCGGACCACGCCGCGCTCGAGGACAAGGACGCCGCCGATCCCCTGGAGGCCAAGGCCAAGGAGAACGACCTCAACTACGTCAAGCTCGACGGCGAGGTCGGCATCATCGGGAACGGTGCCGGGCTGGTCATGTCCACGCTCGACGTCGTCGCCTACGCCGGCGAGGCCCACGGCAACGTGCGGCCCGCGAACTTCCTCGACATCGGAGGTGGAGCGTCCGCCGAGGTCATGGCCGCCGGCCTCGACGTGATCCTCAACGACTCGCAGGTGAAGAGTGTCTTCGTCAACGTCTTCGGCGGGATCACCGCCTGCGACGCCGTGGCGAACGGGATCGTCAAGGCCCTCGAGATGCTGGGTGACGAGGCCAACAAGCCTCTCGTCGTGCGCCTCGACGGCAACAACGTCGACGAGGGACGCCGCATCCTCGCCGAGGCGAACCACCCGCTGGTGACCCTCGCCGACACCATGGACGAAGGCGCCGACAAGGCCGCCGCGCTGGCCTACGGAAAGTAAGGGAACACCCGTGTCTATCTACCTCAACAAGGACTCCAGGGTCATCGTGCAGGGCATCACGGGCGGTGAGGGCACCAAGCACACCGCCCTCATGCTGAAGGCCGGTACGCAGGTCGTCGGCGGCGTCAACGCCCGCAAGGCCGGCACCAGTGTCACGCACGGCGACGTCACCCTGCCGGTGTACGGCACCGTCGAGGAAGCGATGAAGGAGACCGGCGCCGACGTGTCGATCGTCTTCGTCCCGCCCGCCTTCACGAAGGACGCGGTCGTCGAGGCGATCGAGGCCGGCATCGGCCTCGTCGTCGTCATCACCGAGGGTGTCCCGGTGCAGGACTCGGCCTCCTTCTGGGCGCTCGCCCAGTCGAAGGTCGACGCCGACGGCAACCAGGTGACGCGCATCATCGGCCCGAACTGCCCCGGCATCATCACACCCGGGGAGTCCCTCGTGGGTATCACCCCGGCGAACATCACCGGCAAGGGCGGCGTGGGCCTCGTCTCGAAGTCCGGCACCCTGACCTACCAGATGATGTTCGAGCTGCGCGATCTCGGCTTCTCCACGGCGATCGGCATCGGCGGTGACCCCGTCGTCGGGACCACCCACATCGACGCCCTCGCCGCGTTCGAGGCCGATCCCGAGACCAAGGCCATCGTCATGATCGGCGAGATCGGCGGGGACGCCGAGGAGCGCGCCGCCGAGTTCATCAAGGCCAACGTCACCAAGCCGGTCGTCGGCTACGTGGCCGGCTTCACGGCACCCGAGGGCAAGACGATGGGCCACGCCGGCGCGATCGTCTCCGGCTCCGCGGGAACTGCGCAGGCCAAGAAGGAAGCGCTCGAAGCAGCAGGGGTGAAGGTCGGCAAGACGCCGTCCGAGACCGCCAAGCTCCTCCGCGAGGTCTACGCGACCCTCTGATCCATGCTCGTCCGGCAGCCTCCCCCGCACACCCGCGGGGGAGGCTGCTGTGCGTTCGGGGGGCGTCCGGGGGACGTTCGGGGCACGGTCACGGGCCCGGGCGGGGGCGGCGGCTCGGGCGTCCGCCGGTGTCGACCGGGCTCCAGGGATCCTCGCTGCTGCGGATCGGACGTGCAGGAACTAGCGTTGGCGCGCAGGGCGTGCGGCGTCAGGCGGCAGCACACACCACCAGGACACCACCACGACACCCCCAGGACACCCGCAGGAGATGCACCGACGATGAGCGACGCGACGAGGAGCAGTGCGGTCGACACGGCGGAGGCCGACGGCGGCCGGCAGCGGAGGTACCTGCGCCGTGTCACCTGGGTGGCCACCCTCGGCGGCCTGCTGTTCGGCTTCGACACGGGCGTGATCAACGGCGCGCTGCCCTTCATGGTGGACGACCTCCGCCTGACCCCGGTGACCGAGGGGCTCGTGGCCAGCTCGCTCGTGTTCGGCGCCGCGTTCGGCGCGCTCGCCGGCGGACGCCTCGCGGATGCCTACGGGCGCAGGAGGATGATCATCATGCTCGCCGTGGTGTTCCTCGTCGGGACGCTCGGCACGGCCCTCGCGCCGGACGTCACGGTCATGGTCACCTCGCGGCTGGTGCTCGGACTGGCGGTGGGTGGCGCGTCCGTGATGGTGCCGATCTTCCTCGCGGAGCTCTCGCCGGCCGCGCGCCGTGGGCAGACCGTCACCCGGAACGAGCTCATGATCGTCACGGGCCAGCTGATCGCCTTCAGCACGAGCGCCGTCCTCGGCACCGTGTTCGGGGACAGCCACGGGATCTGGCGGTGGATGCTGGTCCTAGCGACCCTCCCCGCGATCGGCCTGTGGATCGGCATGTACTTCGTCCCGGAGAGCCCGCGCTGGCTCGCGGCGCACGGGGCCTTCGGGTTCGCCCTGAGGGCGCTGCAGCGACTCCGCCCGCCGGCTGCCGCCCGCATCGAGTACGAGGAGGTGAAGGCCCTCGCCCTGGAGGACCGCGAGAAGGACAAGGCCGGGATCCGTGATCTGCGCGAGCCGTGGCTGCGACGCATCGTCGTGGTCGGGCTCGGCCTCGCCGTCATCCAGCAGATCACCGGCGTCAACTCGATCATGTACTACGGCACGCAGATCCTGGTGGTCGCGGGCTTCGGTACCCAGGCGGCGCTGACCGCCAACATCGCGAACGGCGTCATCTCCGTCGCCGCGACCTTCGTCGGCATCTGGCTGCTCGGCAGGGTGGGGCGCCGACCCATGCTGCTGGTCGGCCAGATCGGGACGACGGCGGCACTCCTGGCCATCGGGCTCGTCTCGCTGCTGGTGCCGGAGGGAACCGCACGGGGGTTCCTCGTCCTTGCGCTCACCGTGACCTTCCTGGCCTTCCAGCAGGGCGCCATCTCGCCGGTCACGTGGCTCATGCTGTCGGAGATCTTCCCGATGCGGCTGCGCGGGCTCGGGATGGGAGTCGCGGTGTTCGTGCTGTGGATGGTCAACTTCGCCGTCAGCCTCAGCTTCCCGATCCTCATGGATGCCATCACCATCTCGAACACGTTCTTCGTGTTCGCGGTCCTGGGTGTCGCGGCGATCGTCTTCGCCCGGCGCTACATCCCCGAGACGCGGGGACGCACCCTGGAGGAGATCGAGCGCCGGTTCAAGGAGGACGCGGGCAGCTCCGTGCGATAGGGCGAGCCGCCCGTGGCTTGTAGTGTGGCGACGGGGGACCACCGATTGCGTCAGGCAAGCTTCCAGGAGGACATCATGCGCGCCACCATCATCCACGGGCCCGGCGACATCCGCGTCGAGGACCGCGACTACCCGACGATCATCCGGTCGACGGACGCCGTCGTCAGGATCACCGCGTCCTGTGTCTGCGGGTCGGACCTGTGGCCCTACCGCGGCGTCCGCCCCACGAAGGAGCCGAAGGCCATCGGCCACGAGTTCGTCGGCGTCGTCGAGTCGGTGGGCGACGACGTCCGCGACCTCGCCGTCGGCGACTTCGTGATCGCGCCCTTCGTCGACAGCTGCGGGACGTGCCCCCAGTGCCTCAACGGGGTCACCGTCGCCTGCGACCACCTCGCCGGCTGGGGCAGCACCGACGAACACGGTGACTTCCTCCAGGGTGGCCAGGGGGAGGCCGTGCGTGTCCCGCAGGCGGACGGGACGCTGCGCAGGGTCGACGGCGTCACCGAGCCCGACGCGGCCCTGACCGCGAGCCTCCTCACCCTCTCCGACGTCATGTCCACGGGCCACCACGCCGCCGTCTCGGCGAACGTGGGACCGGGCAGCACCGTCGTCGTCGTCGGTGACGGCGCCGTGGGACTGTGCGGGGTCCTCGCGGCCAAGCGCCTCGGCGCGGAGCGCATCATCGCCATGTCGCGGCACGCGGACCGGCAGGCCCTCGCGCGCGAGTTCGGCGCGACGGACATCGTGGCCGAGCGGGGCGACGAGGGCGTGGCGAAGGTCCGCGAACTGCTCGGCGGAGTGCTCGCCGACTCGGTGCTGGAGTGCGTCGGGACCAAGGAATCGATGGACCAGGCGCTGCGCAGCACGCGGCCGGGCGGCCACCTCGGGTTCGTCGGCGTCCCCGCCGGTGGTCCGGAGCTCCCCATCGGTGTGCTCTTCGCGAAGAACATCACGGTAGGTGGCGGCATGGCCCCCGCGCACACCTACATCCCCGAACTGCTGAAGGACGTCCTGGCCGGGACCATCAATCCCGGCCGCGTGTTCGACGTCGAGATGCCGCTCGAGGACGCCGCGGAGGCGTACCGGGCCATGGACGAGCGGCGCGCCATCAAGGTGCTGCTCAAGCCCTGACCCGCACCATCCACCGGAGGGCCCGTCCGTGGACGGGCCCTCCGTCGTCGTCGGACGGCGCGCGGGCCCACTGTCCGCCGGTCCCCTCCGTCCGACGGCGTGCCCCGACCCGGCGACCGGGCAGAATGGGGGCATGACACCCACGCCCTACCTGATCTCGCGCGAGCGGCTCATCGACGCCCCTGCGGACCGCATCTTCGAGGTGCTGGCGACGCCGGCCCTGCACAGCGTGATCGACGGTTCGGGAACGGTGCGCGGGGAGCAGCCCAACGGTCCGGCCCGGCTGTCCCTGGGCGCGAGATTCGGGATGGACATGCGCATGGGGGCCCCCTACAAGATCCTCAACCGGGTGGTGGAGTTCGAGGAGGGGCGCCGCATCGCGTGGCGGCATTTCTCCGCACACGTGTGGCGCTACACGCTGGAGCCGCGCGGTACGTCCACGCTCGTGCGGGAGGAGTGGGACGGCAGGGCCGTGAGGTGGCGTTTCGTCTTCCGCCTCACGGGCTTCACCCGGCGCCACCCGGCCAGTATCGAGGCCACGCTCGGACTCCTCGAGGACCATGTTCTGCAAGAGCGGGACGCGGCCTGATGCCCACGCGGGCCGCGTTCCCGGCAGGGCTACGGGGCCGGCCCTCTAGGCGATCGACGTGCCGAAGAGCAGCCCGAGGAGATAGGTGACGCCCGCCGCGCCCAGTCCGATCGCCAGTTGCCGCAGCGCCAGCCGCAGCGGCGAGGCTCCGGACAGCAGGGCGACCACGGCGCCGGTGGCCAGCAGCGCGAGTCCCACCAGCACGCAGGCGACGACGACGGCGGTCGGCCCGGCCAGGCCCACGAGGTAGGGCAGCACCGGGATGATGGCGCCCGAGGCGAAGAAGCAGAAGCTCGACGCCGCCGCCCCCAGCCCGGTGCCCACCGCCTCGTGCTCGTCGACGTCGTCCTCGGCCTCGGGCCGGAGCGAGAAGCTGGGGTCGCAGTCGCAGCTGTAGAGGCCGAGGCGCTCCGCCGCGCGGTGCTCCGCCGCGGCGGGCGTCATCCCGCGGGCCCGGTACACCAGTGCCAGCTCGTTGGCCGCGATATCGAGTTCCTTCGCGGCGGTCAGCGTGATCTGCGTGGGACGGGTGGCGGAGAGCAGCTCCCGCTGGGACCGCACGGAGACGTACTCCCCGGCGCCCATCGAGAGCGCGCCGGCCAGGAGCCCTGCCAGTCCGCTGACCAGGATGAACGCGGTGGACGCGCCGGTGGCACCGATACCCATGATGAGGGCGAGATTGCTGACGAGGCCGTCGTTGGCGCCGAAGACCGCAGCCCGGAAGTTGCCGGAGAGCCTGTTGCGGCCGCGGGTCGCCAGCCCGCGGACCACCTCCTCGTGGATCTGCTCGTCCGCCACCATCGCGCTGGTGGCCGAGGGGTCCGTGGCGTAGGGGGAGCGGCCCTCGGCGCGCTGGGCCAGCGCGAGGACGAACACGGAGCCGAAGCGCCGAGCGAGCACCCCGAGGATCCGGTTGCGCAGGGACGGTCGCAGGGGCCGGCCCACCTCGTGGCCCAGCAGTGCGAGCCAGTGCGCCTCGTGCCGGCCCTCGGCGTCGGCGAGCCCGAGGAGGATCTCGCGCTCCTCGCCGGTCCTGCGGCGGGCGAGGTCCCGGTAGGTCGCGGCCTCGCCACGTTCGTCGGCGAGGTACTGCCGCCAGCGTCGGACGTCGTCGCGGGAGGGGGAGTGGTCAGGGGATGTCACGCGGTGCTCCGGATTCTCGGGTGCGTGCGCACGTCGGCCGGAGCGGGAGGCTTCGGCCGGGTACGCAGGGGCGTCGGTTCGGCCGAAGGTCTCGCTCGCCGGATGAACCGGTGGATAGCCGGGCGCCGTTGGCGCCAGTATGTCGACAGGCCGCACATCCTCGCGGACGCGGAGCTACTCCCCTTCGACCGACCATCCTACCCGAGCGTTACCTGCTGCGTCCGCGCCCGGCCTGTCCGGGGGCCGTCGGCCGCGAGTGGCGCGAGTGCCGCGGGCGCCACGGACGGCACGGACGGCACGGACGGCACGGACGGCACGGACGGCACGGACGCCAGCGACACCGCGACCGCGGTGGGCCCGGTAGGGTCGGGAGGTTCGGGTACCGTGGCTCGACGAGCCGCGATACAGTCGGAGCAAGAACAGGAAGCAGGCTTATGGATCTGGCAGCCCGGCCCTGGGTGGCGAGCTACGCACCCGGCGTGCCCCCGACGTTCGGTGTTCCCGAGGGCACGCTCACCGACCTGCTCGAGACGTCGGTGCGCACCTACCGCACGGGGACGGCCCTCGAGTTCTTCGGTGCGGCGACGAGCTACCGCGAGCTGGGCGACGCCGTCGACCGCGCCGCGGCAGGCCTGCGGGCCCTCGGCATCCGCGCGGGTGACCGGGTGGCCCTGGTACTGCCCAACTGCCCGCAGCACATCATCGCCTTCTACGCCGTCCTGCGCCTCGGGGCGATCGTCGTCGAACACAACCCGCTCTACACCGACCGCGAGCTGCGCCACCAGTTCGAGGACCACGGTGCCACCGTGGCGATCGTCTGGGACCGGGTGGCACGGCAGATCCAGCAGCTGCCGGCCGACATCCCGGTGACCGCGCTGGTGACGGTGGACCTCGTCAGCGCCATGCCCGTGTCGCGACGGCTGGCCCTGCGCCTGCCCATTCGCCGGGCCCGTGAGGCGCGGAGGGCGCTGACGACGACGGACAGGCCCACCGGTCCCCGGAAGGTCCTCGGCTGGGGCGAACTGCTCCGCCACCGACCCCTCCCGCACAAGCATCCGCGCCCGTCCGCGACGGACACCGCCGTCCTGCAGTACACCAGCGGGACGACCGGGGTGCCCAAGGGCGCCGTCCTGACGCACCGGAACCTCCTCGCCAACGCGGCCCAGGGCCGGGCCTGGGTCCCCGGTCTCGAGGCAGGGCGCGAGACGGTCTACGCCGTGCTCCCCATGTTCCATGCGTACGGGCTCACGCTCTGCCTGACCTTCGCGATGAGCATCGGCGCGAAGCTCGTCCTGTTCCCCCGGTTCGACGTCGATCTCGTCCTGGCCGCAGCGAGGAAGAGCCCGCCCACCTTCCTGCCCGCCGTCCCGCCCATCTACGAGCGGCTGGCAGCAGGAGCGGCCGCCCGTGGCGCCGACCTGCGCAGCATCCGCTTCGCGATCTCCGGTGCCATGAACCTCCCCGAGTCCACCGTGGAGACCTGGGAGGCGGCAACCGGCGGCTACCTCATCGAGGGCTACGGACTCACCGAGACCTCCCCCGTGGCCGCCGGCAACCCGATCGGCCCGACCCGCCGTCCGGGTACCGTCGGCGTCCCGTTCCCGGGCACCGACGTGCGCATCGTCGACCCCGACGATCCCGGCGCCGACCGCCGGCCCGGTGAGGCGGGCGAGCTCCTCCTCCGTGGACCGCAGGTGTTCCAGGGCTACTGGCGCAAACCCGACGAGACGCACGCCGCGCTCCTCGACGGCGGCTGGTTCCGGACGGGGGACATCGTCCGGATGGACGAGGACTGCTTCATCACGATCGTCGACCGCATCAAGGAGCTGATCATCACGGGCGGCTTCAATGTCGCCCCCTCCGAGGTGGAGGACGCCCTCCGGGCGCATCCGGACGTCACCGACGCCGCCGTCGTCGGACTGCCCCGCGAGGGCGGCGGCGAGGACGTGGCCGCCGTCGTCGTGCTCGCCGACGGTGCCGCACTCGACGTCGAGAGCCTTCGCTCCCACTGCCGTGGCGCGCTCGCGGCCTACAAGGTCCCCCGCACCATCGTGCAGGCCGAGGACCTGCCCCGATCCCTGATCGGCAAGGTCCTCCGGCGCGAGGTGCGCACCCAATTGCTCAACGATGGCCCCCGTGCCGAAGGACGTGACAGTCGATGACCCAGCACACGCAAGCCCGGGCGGGGACGCCCGCCCCGAGAGGTCCGTGGCGCGACAGCCTCGGCAACGCCAGCATCCGTGCGGGCCAGGTGCTCATCCTCCTGGTGCTCGCCGTCGTGGCTATCTACGCCCTGATCCAGGTGCGGCTCGTGGTCATCCCGATGCTGCTGGCGCTCATCCTGGCCGCCGCGATCGGGCCCTTCGTCAACTGGCTCCGGCGCAAGGGCTGGGGCGCCTCCCTCGCCACGGCCGTCTCCTTCCTGCTGCTCCTGCTGCTCTTCGGCGGGCTCATCACGGGCATCGTCTTCGCCGTGATGGGTCAGGCCGGTGAGCTCGTCTCCAGTGCCACCGAAGGCTTCGACCAGCTCTACGCCTTCGCACAGAACGGCCCCATCCCCATCGACGACGCGCAGATCCAGCAGGCCCGTGACTGGGTGGTGGACTTCGCGACCTCGAGCACCGTCGGCGCGGGTGCCATCTCCGGGCTGAGCGCAGCCGGCAACTTCTTCGCCGGGGCGCTGCTCATGGTGGTCAT
This sequence comes from Arthrobacter sp. CP30, assembly GCF_053470025.1. Classification (NCBI taxonomy): domain Bacteria; kingdom Bacillati; phylum Actinomycetota; class Actinomycetes; order Micrococcales; family Micrococcaceae; genus Arthrobacter; species Arthrobacter sp. CP30. Next base: position 65,050 of record NZ_JBQEMM010000011.1, on the reverse strand, counting down.
CCTCTTCTTCTTCCTCAAGGACGGCGAGAAGATCTGGGCCTTCATGCTCCGGGCCTTCAAGGGTCGCCGCCTGGTCAAGGCCCGGCGGGTGGGCTACAGCAGCATGTTGGTCCTCGGCGGCTATGTCCGCGGGACGGCGATCGTCGCGCTCGTGGACTCGGTCTTCATCGGGCTGGCCCTGCTGCTCCTCAATGTCCCGCTCGCGCTGCCGCTGGCGGCGATCGTCTTCATCGGGGCGTTCATCCCGCTGGTCGGGGCAACCCTCGCCGGCGTGCTCGCCGCGCTGATCGCCCTCGTGGCCAACGGGCCGTTCGTGGCCCTCATGGTGATCATCGCGGTGATCGTGGTCAACCAGCTCGAGGGCAACTTCCTGCAGCCCGTGGTCATGGGGCGCACCCTGCAGGTGCACGCACTCGTGATCCTGGTCGCCCTGACGGCCGGGACCATCCTCGCCGGGATCATCGGCGCCATCCTGTCGGTCCCGGTGGCCGCTGTCGGCTGGGCCGCCATCAAGGCGTGGAACCAGGAGAAGGACGAGAACATCACCGACGAGGAGGTCGAGGAGGCGGAGAAGCTGACCGCCCTCGACGAGACCGGTCACGGCCTGAGCTCCACGCCGAAGGAGGACCACGCCCGCAAGAAGGAGGAGGCGGGGATCGCCGTGCACGAGGCGGACGATCGGCCCGGGACGCACGAGCGCAGGGTCGAGGGTCAGGGCGGCGACGACGAGCCGGAGAGCAGCATGGCCGGCGATCCGCATGCCCCCACGTCGGTCAGCACCGCGACCGCGGGTTCGGCCGGCACGTCCGCCGCGACGGCCGCGCACACGTCGGCTGGCGCACCCTCCGCGACCCCGGCCGGTGCCCCTGACGGACGTCCGTCCGGCGCCCCCGACGCGAGCACCCCGACCGGGGAGACCGCGGGCGAAGGCGTCGACGGGCGGCGCGGGCGGCGCGGTCGCAGGGGAGGCTCGTCGACCCCGACGGGCTGACAGGCCGCTCCGGCCACGTACCGGATCGTGGTGGATCCACGAACGAGGAAGGGCTTCCGACCACTGTCGGGAGCCCTTCCTCGTCGTCGGGTGCGTGGTGCCCGGCAGGCGACACCGGCACCCGACGTCGTCCGGACGCCACGCTCCCGGTGCGGGAGCACAGGCGGCGAGGTCAACGGACCGGCACGGGGGCGTCCTCCGGCACCTCGCCGGCCACGCGCCGGTCCCAGGCCCCCATCACGTGGGGGTCCGTCGGCCGGGTCGCGAGGGACACCACCGCGTACACGAGGAGCGAGGCGCCGAGCCCGTAGTAGATCGGGTAGTTCGAGTAGATGCCGTCGTACCGGACCTCCGCCGTGATCTCCAGATAGGTCATCACCCCGAGGGTGACGAGGGTTCCCGCCGCCATCGACGCTCCCGCGCCGATACCGTTGCCCCGGCGCCACACGAGTCCGCCGAGGATCGCGACGAGCAGCCCGCCCACGAGGATGTCGTAGGCGATGGTCAGTGCGGCGACGACGTCCTGCACCACCACGGCGAGGGCGATCGTGACGATCCCCAGCCCGAGGACCCACCAGCGGCTCGAGGCGACGTCGTGCTCCGCCGTCGTACCCTCCCCGGTGGCCCCGGTGACGTCGTGGTCCGTCGCGCCCCTGCCGAACCACCCGGCGACGAACGGCACGACGTCGGTGCGCGCGACGGTCGCCGCGGCAATCAGGGCTCCCGACGCCGTCGACATCATCGCGGCGACCGCCGCGGCGAGCACCAGCCCGCCCACGCCGATCGGCAGGACGTTGAGGGCGACGTCCGCGTAGACGTCGTCGCGCGACTCGATCGCAGGGAGGATGACGCTCGCACTCATGCCGATGACGGCGCCCGCGACGCCGTAGAGGATGCAGTACACGCCCGCGGCCGAGCCGCCCCAGCGGGCGACCACCGGTGTCCTCGACGTGAACACGCGCTGCCAGATGTCCTGGCCGATCAGCAGGCCGAGCGTGTAGACCACGAAGTAGGTGATGATGCTCTGCGCGCCGATCCCGGTGATGCTGAAGAACTCCGCCCCCGCCCGGTCGCGGATGCCGTCGAATCCACCGGCGGCGGCGAGGGAGAAGGGCAGCATGAGGGCGAAGACGCCGATGGTCTTGATGACGAACTGCGCCATGTCCGCGAGCGTGATGGACCACATCCCGCCGATCGTGGAGTAGATCAGCACGATGGCTCCGCCGACGGCGATGGACAGCGCGCGGTCCCAGCCGAAGAGGACCACGAAGATGGTGGCGTAGGCGCCGGTGGACGTGGCGCAGAGCATCAGGGTGTAGGCGAGCATGACGATCCCCGAGACGCGCGTGGCACGGTGGCCGTAGCGCAGGGTGAGCATCTGCGAGACCGTGTAGATCTTCAGCTTCTGGATGGTGGGGGCGAAGAGGAGGCTGAGCAGCAGCACGCCGGTGCCGATCGCCACGACCAGCCACATGCCGGAGATGCCGTACTGGTAGCCGAGGCCTACGCCCCCGACCGTCGAGGCTCCACCCAGGACGACGGCGGCCATGGTGCCGGTGTAGAGCAGGGGACCGAGGCGGCGGCCCGCCACGAGGTAGTCGCTGGCATCACGCGTCCGGGACTTCCCCCACCAGCCGAATCCGAGCATGGCGACGAGGTAGGCGACCACGATGGCGATGTTGAGTGCTTGCATGGGAGTCCTTCGACGATCGACCGGGCGGGATGCCTGCTGGGCAACCGATGATGCCCAGTAAGCTACTCGTGGCGCGAGTCACGCGTCAATCGTCGCAGGGCCGTGTGACACCACGATGAGCGCCGTGTAACGGCTATGCTCGATCGCCCCGAGGAGAGGACCCGCATGAAGGCGCTGCCCGTCGAGCCCACCAACGCTCCCGTCGCCATCGGATCCCGCATCAGGGCCGCGCGGCAGGGGCAGCGGATGACGATCGAGCAGGTCGCGGACGCCACCGGCCTCACCAAGGGATTCCTCAGCCGCGTGGAGCGGGATCTGACCTCGCCCTCGGTCGCCTCCCTCGTGACCCTCTGCCAGGTGCTGTCCATCTCGATCGGGGACCTGTTCCTGGTGCCGGAGACGCACCTGACCAGGCTCGACGACGCCCCGCGTATCAGCCTCGGCGGCCAGGGCATCAACGAGCGCCTCATGACTGCGCGGTCGGAGCGGCGGTTGCAGATGATCCGGGCCGTCGTCGAACCCCGTGGTCGGGGCGAGGACGAGCTCTACTCGGTGGACTGCGAGGTGGAGACCCTGCACGTGGTCTCGGGGCGGTTCGTCCTCATCTTCCCCAATGAGCGGTATGAGCTCGAGGCGGGCGACACCGTGACGTTCCCCGGCCGCGAACCGCACTCCTGGCTCAATCCCGGCGACACCGAGGCCGTGGTGCTCTGGACCCTCGTGCCGGCGGCGTCCGGCTCGTAGCGGCCTCAGCCGACATGCACCCAGGGCCGCTTGGTGACATCCGGCTCGGCGCCGCGCAGTACCTCCCGGGTCACCGGGGCGATCTCGCCCTCGCCCGTGAAGAGGAACTTGAAGAGGTTCGCCACGGGATCGCCCTCCGTCCAGCGGAAGTAGACGTGCGGCATGAGGCCGGTGACGTCGCGGATGTGCAGCATGACGGCGGCGATCGTGTTGGGCACGTTCGAGCTGTGCACCTCCAGGATGCGGTAGCCATGGCGGACGACGCCGCGCACCCGCAGCTCGGTCTCGAAGTCGGAGGAGTCGTCGACGGTCACCTCGATGAACAGGGGCCTGGACGCCACCGGGAAGTGCGATACGGCGCAGGCGTGCTGGAGCTTGTGCCGGTATGCCGCGCTGCTCAGCCGCTTCGGCTCGTGGGCGATCAGGAGGATGTCGCCGTCGTCCTGTGCACTCACGAACGAGAGCGCGGCCTCGTCCATCCTGATGCTCGTGGCCCGCAGCTCGAAGGCGCGGCGTGACCGGGAGACGAACGAGATCACGATGATCCCGAGGATGAAGAACAGGGCGATCTTCAGGCCGTCGGGCCGCTCGATCATGTTCACCGCCGTCGTCAGGACGAAGACCACGGTGGCGATGCCGAACCCGAGGGTCAGGCCGCGCTGGTGCTTGCGGTGGGCGGACAGCGTCACGGCCACGGAGGCCGAGGTGATGAGGGCCAGGACGCCGGTGGCGTACGCGCCGCCCTGCGCCTCGACGTCGGCCCGGAAGAAGAACGTGACGATGATCGCGATGAGCGTGATGACCAGGACGAGGGGGCGGACGGCCTTAGCCCAGGCCGGTGCCATCCCGTAGCGCGGCAGGTAGCGCGGGACGAGGTTCAGCAGGCCGGTCATGGCGGAGGCGCCCGCGAACCAGAGGATGCTGATCGTCGAGATGTCGTAGACGGTGCCGAAGCCGTCGCCGAGGTACAGGTGCGCGAGATAGGCCAGGGCCCTGCCGTTCGCCGGACCGCCCTCCTCGAACGCCGCGGCCGGGATGAGCAGGGTCGTGACGAAGCTCGACGCGATGAGGAAGCCGCTCATGATGAGCGCCGCGGATGTGAGGAGCTTGTGTGCGCCGGCGATCCGACCGGCCGGGTCCTCCTCCGTGTCGCCGGGCCTGCCGTCGATCTGGGGCATGACGACCACTCCCGTCTCGAAGCCCGAGAGGCCGAGGGCGAGCCGCGGGAAGATGAGGACGGCCAGGCCGACCATCACCAGCGGGTTGCCGTGCTGGGTGGTGAGCGCCGTCCACCAGTCGGTCACGAGGCCGTCCTGCGCCATGATCTGCCCGACCGAGACGACCACGACCACCAGGTTGAGGACGAGGAACACCGCGACGATCGCCACGGCGATACCGATGGCCTCGCGGAAGCCGCGGAGGAAGACCGCCGAGAGCAGCACGAGGAAGATCACGGTGATGAGGATCTCCTGGCCGTGCAGCCATGAGGGGGCGAACGGGTTCTCGACCAGGTGGGCGCTGGCATCGGCCGCCGAGAGCGTCATGGTGATGAGGAAGCTCGTCGCCGCGAAGCCGAGCAGCACGAGCACGAAGATCTTGCCGCGCCACTTCGGCAGCAGCTTCTCGAGCATCGCGATCGACCCCTCCCCGCGGGGGCTCTCCGAGGCGACGCGCTTGTACACGGGCAGGGCGCCGAACAGGGTCACGGCCACGAGGATCAGGGTGGCCAGGGGAGAGAGGACGCCGGCGGCAGCTGCCGCGATGGCCGGCTGGTACCCGAGGGTCGAGAAGTAGTCGACGCCGGTCAGGCACATCACCTTCCACCAGGGCTGCGTGCGCTCCGTCTCGGGTTGGTGCGCGGTGGGCTGGCTCGACTCGTTGAGGAGCCAGCGCTCGAGGTTCTTCCGGCCCTGATCGCGGGTGCGGGCGGGAGTCTGGAGGTGTACGGATGAGCTCACTGCATCACGGTAGGCCCGTGCGGGCGCTCATCGGGGCGTCTTGATGGATCCTTAACGGGTGGGTCCGGGAGCGGTCGTGCGGTGCGTCGCCCCGTCCCCCCGGTGGCAGTTCGGGGCCGCACCAGGATCGTCATTGAACTGGTGCCGGGCCGGGACCGGGAGGAGCATCGAGCCGCCGGAGCGGGCCTTGGTGTGGAATCGACGGACTGCCGCTCGTGGGTCCGCAGAGCGCGACTCACGGGGGACGACAACCATGAAGAACACCAGCCTGCTCACTCTCGCGCTAGCCGCAGCGCTCGGACTCGCAGGGTGCGCGGCGCCCGCCACCGAAGCAGGTCCGGGGACGACGGCGACGGCGACCACCTCCTCGGCGACGGCGACCACCTCCTCGGCGACGGCGACCACCTCCTCGGCGACCTCGTCCACCCCCTCCGCGACCTCGTCCGCGTCGCCGGGGCCGTCCGCGTCGTCCTCGCCGACCCTCCCTGCGGCCGGCGGGACCGGGGCTGCCTCCGCCACGGCGGCGCCCGAGGTCGGGCTCTCCCTGGCCGACCCGTCGTCATCGCTGTTCACGACGTCGGACGGACTGTATTCCTTCATGCTGCCGGCGGGCTGGACCACCACGCCCCTCGAGCCGAGCACCGCCCCCGACTACGGCGTCCCGCTCAGCAGGACCGCCTACAGCATCCTGGATGGCGAGGGCCGGGAGATGGCCGTCTTCGCGGGCGGAGTGCCGGGTGATGGTGCCGCCCTTCCCAGTCCCGGACACGTGCCGCTCGACGCCGAGGAGCTCCCCGCGCTGTCGGCGCAGGTCGACAAGGTCGAGCTTCCGGTGAGCTACGTGTTCGACCACTACAAGGATCCCGTCACCGGGGAACGGGTGTACCTCGCGCGGTACCATCTCGGCCCCGTCCCCGAGGACGGGCTCTACGGCGTGCCGCTCGGTCTGCTCCCGTTGGGGGAGAACGGGCTCGTCGTCTTCACCGCCACGTTCGGCACCGATCGCTTCCCCACCCCCGCGGACGCCGAGGCCTGGCTGGGCACGGAGGAGTACGCCGGGCTCCGCGGGATGTTCACCAGCCTGACCTACAACGGCTGACCGCACCGGGAGCGGATGCGTGCCCCGATCCGGACCGCATACCTTGACCGCCGGTGCCGCCCAGCAATAGCCTTATGCAAAACCTTTGATGCATATTGGGCAACTCCGCCGGGTGCGGGCCCGGATGGGACGGACACTGTGGAAGAACTGCGCGTCACGGGAGGCGGTCGGCTCGGACCCATCGACTCCTCCCGCATCCCCCGGTACGCGGGAGCGGCGACCTTCGCCCGCCTGCCCCGGCTCGACCAGGTGGACCGGGCGGACATCGCCGTCGTCGGCGTCCCCTTCGACTCCGGTGTCTCGTACCGGCCCGGCGCCCGCTTCGGCGGCAACCACATCCGCGAGGCCTCGCGCCTCCTGCGGCCCTACAACCCCGCCCTCGACGTCTCGCCCTTCGAGCGCGTGCAGGTCGCCGATGCCGGTGACATGGCCGTGAACCCGTTCAACATCGGCGAGGCCATCGAGACCGTGCAGCAGAACGCGCTGGACCTCACCGCCGACGGCGCCCGTCTGGTCACGCTGGGCGGCGACCACACCATCGCCCTGCCGCTCCTCAGGGCTGCCGCGGAGCGCGCGGGTTCGCCCGTGGCCATGCTGCACTTCGACGCCCACCTGGACACCTGGGACACCTACTTCGGGGCGGAGTACACGCACGGTACACCGTTCCGCCGGGCGGTCGAGGAGGGCATCCTCGACACCGAGGCCATCTCGCACGTCGGCACCCGCGGGCCGCTCTACGGGGTCCGCGACCTCGAGGACGACCGGCGCTTCGGCTTCGGGATCGTGACCTCCTCGGACGTCTACCGGAAGGGCGTCGACGAGATCGTCGACCAGCTGCGCCAGCGCATCGGGAACCGCCCGCTCTACGTGTCCGTGGACATCGACGTCCTCGATCCCGCGCACGCGCCGGGTACGGGCACCCCCGAGGCCGGCGGCATCACGTCGCGGGAACTCCTCGAGATCCTGCGCGGGCTCCGCGGGCTGAACCTCGTGGGCGCCGACGTCGTCGAGGTGGCCCCTGCCTACGACCACGCCGAACTCACCGGTGTCGCCGCATCCCATGTCGCCTACGATCTCGTCACCCTCATGGCCGACACCCTGACCCCCGCCACGCCCGCGCCGATTGCCGAGGACCACTGATGGAGATCACCGACGGCGCCGCCTCCGCGCCTCCCACCCGCCTCACCGGCCAGCGGAACGGCGGGGACCTCGTCGTCGAGACCCTGTCCGCCCTCGGCGCCACGACGGTCTTCGGCATTCCAGGACAGCACGCGCTGGGGCTCTTCGACGCCCTCTCGCGCTCCGACCTCCGGTTCGTCTCCTCGCGCGTCGAGAACAACTCGGCGTTCGCGGCCGACGGCTTCTCCCGGGCCACGGGCGACGTCGGTGTCCTCTTCCTCTCGACCGGACCCGGCGCCCTCACCTCGCTGGCGGGCCTGCAGGAGGCCTACGCGACCGGCGTGCCGATGGTCGTCGTCGCCAGCCAGATCCCCCTCGAGGGTCTCGGGGCCCGACGGAAGGGCATGCTGCACCAGCTCGACGACCAGAAGGCGTCCGCCGCGAACGTCACCAAGAGCCAGCGGCTGATCCAGCACGCCTCCGGTATCCCCTCGGCGATCCAGGACGCCTGGACCGAGGCCGTGTCCTCCCCCCAGGGGCCCGTCTGGATCGAGGTCCCCCAGAACGTGCTGCTGGACCCCGTGATGGTGCCACGGGTGGAGGACGCGCTCGCGGAACCGTTCGACAACCCGCCGCGCATCGAGCTCACCCGCGAGGCCCTGACGTGGCTCAGGGAATCCAGGCGCCCGGCCATCGTCGCGGGCGGCGGCGCGCGCCGTGGCAGGGCGGAGTCCTGGCTGCTGTCCATCGCCGAGAAGCTCGGCGCCCCCGTGGTGTGCTCGCCCGGCGGCAACGGCGCGTTCCCCTGGACGCACGAGCTGTCCCTGCAGTCGTGGGTCGAGGACCGCCACGTGACCGAGGTGCTCGAGGACGCGGACGTCCTCCTGGTGGTCGGATCGTCCCTGGGCGAGGTGACGTCGAACTACTTCACCCTGGAGCCGCGCGGGCGCATCATCCAGATCGATGCCGAGCCCCGCGTGCTGGAGTCCAACCGGCCGGCACTCGGGATCAGGGCGGACGCCGGGCAGGCGCTCGCGGCCCTCGACGAGGCGCTCGAGCCGCTGCCCAGGGACCGGGAGCCCGGGTACGACGCCGTCGCGCTGGTGGCCGATACCCTCGCCCGGGTCGCCGCACGGCTCGAGGGCCAGGACCTCGGCAAGGAGCTCGCCTTCATGCGGGATCTCCGCGAGGCCGTCCCTGCAGGGATGCAGACCTTCTGGGACATGACCATCTCCGCGTACTGGGCCTGGAGCTGCTGGGACGCGCGTGAGGGTCAGTTCCACTCGGCCCAGGGTGCCGGCGGTCTCGGCTTCGGCTTCCCCGGCGCGATCGGCGGTGCCGTGGGGCTGGAGTCCCGTGGCCTGCCCGCCCGCGTCCTCGCGGTCTCCGGTGACGGGTCCGCCATGTACTCCATCGCGGAACTCGCCACCGCGCGGCAGCACGACATCCCGGTCACCTGGCTGATCGTCGACGACGGCGGCTACGGGATCCTCCGCGAGTACATGGAGGGGGCCTTCGGCAAGGCGACGGCCACCGAACTCGCGCGGCCGGACTTCGTGGCGCTCGCCGAGTCCTTCGGGGTGCCTGCGCGACGAGTGGGTCCGGAGGGGATCGGCGAGGCGCTGCGCGCGAGTCTCGCAGGCGAGGGGCCGAACGTCGTGGTCGTGGAGACGCTCATGCGGCTGTTCGCACCCACGCATCTTGATCAGTAGGCTTCCCTTTTCCGCCGGGTGGTGGCAGTGTCGGAGGCACTGCTCGAACCACGGCTCCGAGGAAGGAACGCTATGACATTCAGCAAGGGCGACAAGGTCACCTGGAACACGTCGCAGGGCGAGACCGAGGGCAAGGTCGTGGAGAAGCACGACGAGGAATTCACCTTCGACGACCAGAAGTTTAAGGCGTCGAAGGACGAGCCCTACTACACGGTGGAGAGCTCGAAGTCCGGCAAGCAGGCCGCGCACAAGGAAAGCGCGCTGTCGAAGAAGTAGCCGGCCGCCACACGCGAGGGGGCTCCGCTTCGGCGGAGCCCCCTCGTGTGTCTCACGTCAGGGGATCGTGGCCCCAGTTCATCAGCGAGTAGCGCCACTTGGAGGACTCGATGTCCTCCTTGGACGGCTCCTGCGCGAGATGCCGGTGCACGTAGCCGACCACCTTGTGCATGTGTTCGACATCGTCCGTCGTGAGGTCGTCGCGCTTCGTGTTCAGGATGTCGATGATGCGCTTGCCGGACTTGTGCCCCACCGATTCGACGGCGCCCGATTCCTTGTAGCCGACCGCCTGGGACTCCTCGGTGTCCAGCCAGGTCGTCAGCTGCGAGGCGCTCATGTTCACCGCGTCCTTCCACTGCGGCCAGATCTCGTCCAGGTCATTCGCGTCGTCAGCCATCAGCAGTCCGCCTTCCGTAGCAGTTCCGGGAGAATGATCACACCCCGCCGTTATTCGGGAGCTTCCGATAGCTTATTCCTAAGCATGCTGATAAATGTAGAGGGTAGGTCGAACCAACACCGAAGGAGCTTCACATCATGGCAGGAAACCTTTTGGCACGATCCGCCCACGATCTCGGTGCCGCAGCCTGGTTCGGCGGGACCCTGATGGGCGCCGTCGGACTCAACGGTGCAACGGGCAAGGCGAAGGACCCCAAGGAGCGCACGCGCCTCTCCGCCCTCGGCTGGGCCAAGTGGACCCCGGTGCAGGTCGCCGCGTTCGCCGTGCACGCCGTCGGCGGCATCGGCCTGATCCTCGGCAACAAGGGCCGCGTCGCGTCGCAGGACTCGGTCGGATCCAACACGGTCTGGAAGTCGATCGTCACGCTCGCCGGCATGGCACTCTCGCTCTACTCCGGCATGCTCGGCAAGAAGGTCGGTGAACTGTCCGAGCAGGGCGGTGAGGGCGCGACCGAGCCCCGTCCCGGTGCCAGTGACGAACTGGCCAAGGCCCAGTCGCAGCTCAAGACCACCCAGTGGCTGCTGCCCCTGATCAGCGGCATCGTCGTGGTGATGGGTGCGAAGCAGGGCGAGATGCAGCGCCCCACGAACGTCAAGAAGGGCCTGCTGAAGAAGTAGTCCCGGACACCGGAAACCCCCGCACCTGGACGTCCACCCCGTGGTGGGCTCGTCGCTGGTGGCGGGGGTTTCGCCGTCTGGCAGCCGGTGATGCCTCCGGCCGCACGGGCGCCTACTGCATGGTGAAGGCGCGCGCCACGCCCGTGTGCACGGCGTCGTTCCGGATGAGGGCGGCGAGGACCGCATTCCGGGGGCGCAGGAGAGGCCTGGGCAGCGGACGCCCGAGGGCCATGTTGAGGTGTGCCTTCCGTCGGGCGAGCGCGGCCTGGGCGCGGCGCTCCTTCTCGTACTCCGCGAGCCGCGCGCCGACGTCGTCCCCGTCCCTCAGCGACGCCGCGATGATCGGGACGAGCCGCACCGCGTCGAGCCAGCCGAGATTCATGCCCTGCCCGCCGATGGGGGAGACCTCGTGTGCGGCATCTCCGACCAGGACCGTGCGGCCCGCGACGAAGCGCTCGGCCAGCCGGGACTGCACCTCGAAGGCGCTCAGCATCGAATGGGTCGTCGCGTCGACGGCCACACCCGTCCGGTCGCGGATCAGGGCCGTCAGATGCTCCGCCGTGGGACGATCCACCGGCGACCCGAGGCGCACCACCCAGCGCCGGATGCCTCCGGGCAGGGGGAAGGACTCGACGATCCCTCCCGTCTCGAGGTACAGCACGGCGTCGTGGCCGTCGTCCGTCCCGTCGAGGAAGTCCCCCATCACATAGCAGTCGGGGTAGCGGCGGGAGGGCGCGCGGATGCCTGCGCCGTCCCGGACGGAGCTGCGCGCCCCGTCCGCAGCGACGATGATTCTTGCCTCGAGCACGATGTCCTCGCCCTGGCTGCGGACGACCGTGCGCACGTGGTCGCCGTGGTCCCGCGAGGAGAGCACGGCGACGCCGCGTCGCACGGTACCGGGGAACTCCTCCTGGAGCCTGCGCTCGAGGATCTCCTCCGTGACGGCCTGCGGGACGGCCAGCACGTACTTCTCCTCGCCGGGCAGGGTCGAGAAGGAGACGGTCCCGACATGGCGACCGGCACTCCTGGCCACCCCGTCCCGGATGAGCACGCCCCGTGTCCGCAACTCCTCGGCGATCCCGCCGGCAGCGAGGGCGCGGAGGGCGGGAGGATGGATGCCGATGGCGCGGGAGTGGCTGCTGCGGTCCGCGCGCCGTTCGAGGACGACGGCGTCGAGCCCTGTCTGCCGGAGTAGCAGCGCCGTGTAGAGACCGACCGGTCCGCCTCCGACGACGATCACGTCATGCATGCCGCACCCCGGGGGTCGTGGCACGACGGTCGAGGACGAGCCGGTTGATGAAGGGGGCGGCGGTCCGCACGGTCCAGGCCGGCCGGTCCGCGACGGCCGCGCGCAGCTCCTCCGGCGTGTAGCTCCGGCGGATGGAGGTGAGCCCGTCCTGCCGGATGTAGGAGCCTGGCAGCGGGAGCGTGCCCACCGAGAAGAGGGCGTAGCCCACGGGATGCCGGGCGATGTCGCTGTGGATGGCCACGCGCCGCGCCAGCTGCTCGGTGTCGTCGATCAGGCCCCGGAACTGCGCCGGATCGAGGTGGTGCAGCACGTGGTTGGAGACGACGGCGTCGAAGACAGCGCCCTCGGCGACGAGTTCGTCGCTGAGGGCCCGGCGGAAGGACAGTCCGCGGATCGGCGGCCTCGACGTCGCATAGGCGTGCGCACGCGCGTCGGGATCGATGGCGGTCACCTCGAGGGGGATGCCGTCGAGCGCAGCCCAGCGCGCCAGCGCCCGGGGGACGTCACCTCCGCCGGAGCCGATGTCGAGCAGGGTGTTCGGCCGCTCCGTCGCGAAGGCGGGTCGCAGCACCTGCGTGTACGTGCGGCGCCAGCCGGAGACGGCCGCGTTGACGACACCGAACTGCGCGTAGGTCCGATCGAGAATGGCCGGATCGCAGTCGGGCCGGTCCATCTCCTCGATGGCGTGCGGGTCCCGCTCCGCGAGGAAGCCGCGACGGTTCATGCGCCCGCTTGGGTGAGGATCGGTTCCAGGTCGGCGGGGACGTCCGCGTCGTCGGGTGCGAGGCCCACCGAAGCGCCGTCGACCACGGCGCCCGTCCCCGCGTCGGAGCGGGTTGCGCCGATCCTCGTGAGGAGGGCCGTCTCGACGGTGAGTCCCGGACCGAAGGCCATGGAGCAGATGCGGTTGTTGCCGTCCGAGGCAGGCTTCTCGAGGATGTTCTTCAGGACGAACATCACCGTGGCGCTGCTCATGTTGCCGTAGTCACGCAGGGTCTCGCGCGCGGGGACGAGCTGCTGCTTCGACAGGCCGAGCTTCGCCTCCACCTTGTCGAGGATGCTGCGGCCGCCGGGGTGGATGGCCCAGTGCTCGATCTCCGCGTAGTCGAGCCCCTGCAGCGAGGCATCGCGCGCCAGCAGTGGCTCGAGGGCTCCGACGATGTGCTCGTCGATGATGTGCGGCACATAGGTGCCGAGCACCATCTCGAAGCCCTCGTCGCCGATGTTCCAGGCCATCGATTCCTCTCCGACGGGCGTGAGGACCGTCTCGAAGTGGTCGAGGGTGAGCGCCGGACCGTCGAGCGGGAGGTCCCGTGCGGAGATGATGGCGGCCGCCGCGCCGTCCGCGAAGAGGGAGGAGCCCACGATGGTGTCGGGGTTGTTGGAGGACCGCACATGCAGTGAGCACAGTTCCGCGGAGATCACCAGCACCACGGCCTCGGGATCCGCCTCGCAGAAGGCCTTGGCGGATCGGAGGGCAGGAAAGGCCGCGTAGCACCCCATGAAGCCGAGGTGGTAGCGCTGGACGGACGGCTTCAGGTCGAGGGCGCGGACCACCTTGTAGTCCGGCCCCGGTGCGAAGAACCCGGTGCAGGAGACGGTCACCACGTGGGTGACGTCCGACGCTTCGATCCCGGTGGCGGCGTCGAGCGCCTTCCGTGCGGCCTCGACGAAGAGTCTGGTCCCCTCTGTCGCGTAGACCTCGTTGCGGGTCTTGGTGCTGGGGCTGAGGATGCGGAGCTCCTCCCGGTCGAAGAACACCGGGTCCTCGAACGTCTCCTCCAGCGTGAGCTCCCTGACCGCGGTGTACCGGGTCTCGATCCCCGATGAGTCGAAGGCGGCCCCGACGAGGCGCTGTCCCAGCCGGGTGAGGCCGGGCTGGGCTGCGAAGACGTCGCGGACCTCGGGCTGCACCATGATCGTGTCGGGTACAGCGGTTTCAAGGGATCTCAGGATCACTGTCATAGGTCCATTACTAGAGGACTGACGCGACAAATTCAATGACAGTAGGCTTAGTGTTCACCTCGGCCACCATCGTCAGGAGCACCATGGGCAACGATCCGTCAGGCACCCTCGACCAGAAAGATCCGCGGGGCCCCGTCACGGACGCCTCCACGGAACTGCAGGAGTACCCCGGCTTCACGGAGCGCATGGATCCGCGCCCGGACCACGGGGAGGACAGCTACGCGGGGCACGGGCGCCTCGCCGGTCGCAGGGCCTTCATCACCGGCGGTGATTCCGGCATCGGGCGGGCCGTCGCGCTCGCCTTCGCCCGCGAGGGCGCCGACGTCGCGATCGGCTATCTGCCCGAGGAGGAGGAGGACGGCGCGAGTTGCCTCGACCTCATCCGCGCGGAGGGCCGGACCGCGCTCGCCGTTCCCGGTGACCTGCGCGACGAGGCCTACGCACCGTCCGCGATCGTTACCGTCCTGGCCGGCCTCGGGGGTCTCGACATCCTCGTGAACAATGCGGGCTTCCACATCGCGCAGCCGAACGGCCTGCCCGACATCGATGCCGACCAGCTGCGCCGGACGTTCGAGACCAACGTCTACGGCACCGTCTGGCTGACCCAGGCGGCGTTGCCGCACCTCACGGAGGGCGCCTCGATCATCAACACCACCTCGGTGCAGGGGTACCACCCGTCCACCAGCCTCATGGACTACGCGGCCACGAAGGCTGCGCTCAACAACCTGACCTTCAGCCTCGCCGGCCTGCTGGGGGAGCGCGGGATCCGGGTCAATGCGGTGGCGCCGGGTCCGGTCTGGACACCGCTGCAGCCCGCGACCACCACGAGCGAGAAACTCGAATCGTTCGGCGAGGGCACGCCGCTGGGCCGCATGGGCCAGCCGGCCGAACTCGCCGGAGCGTACGTGTTCCTCGCGTCCAACGACGCCCGTTACGTCTCCGGCGAGATCCTCGGGGTGACCGGGGGCAAGCCGCTCGCCTGACGTGAGCACCTCTGCGGGGAAAGCCCGGCCGGGACCAAGCCGGAGCCGCGTGTGCGCCGAATCACAGCTACCAGCGCCGGAGGCATGACGTCCGGCCTTCGGCTGACATGGATGGGTTGAGCGTGAAACTCCTGACTGCACCACCCCGCAGGCACCGCACGGCCCTGTTCGCCGTGGCCCTCACCGCGTCCCTGGCGCTCGCGGGCTGCGGGGGCGTCGAGGAGAATCCGCTGGGCGTCAATACGCCGACGGCGGGGCAGGCTGCCCCTGCGGACCAGGGCACGCCCGGCGACGGTGCGCAGGCCGCGCCCGTGCTGAACGACCTCGGGGACGACCCGCTCAACGTGGGGATCGACGGGGCGGAACTGTGCGGCGTGCAGCCCGACGACAGCCGCCTGAGGTACACGGTGATGCTCCACAACCCGACGCTCGAGACGTTCACGTTCGGGGAGATGAAGCTCGGTGATCCCCAGGGCCTGAACATCCTCTCGTCGATGGTGCAGACCGCGAACAGGGAGGGGCACCATCACCCGTCCCCGGACGGCGGGGCGCATGGGGAGCACACGGCGACCCCGGAGCCGACGGCCACGCAGGAGCCGATCGGGCCGCCCGTCCCTGCGGCCGGATACCGGTTCGAGCCCGATGCCCACGTCAACATCATCGTCACGGTCGAGCTCGCCGAGGGAGTCACCCACGGCAGCGCGGACAACATCCTCGTGGCCTTCTCCACCCCCGACCGCGACTACTCGGTGGCCCACAACCTCAAGATCGACGTCGACGCCAGCTCCTGCAGCTGACCTACGCCCGGAACGCGGAAAAGCCCCCGACTCCAGAGGAGCGGGGGCTTTCTCGTCGACCTGGGCCGGGCGTCCATGGCATGGACGCCCGGCGGCGGTCGGCCGGACTAGGCCGGGAGCTGCAGGACGTGACCGGTGAAGATCAGGTCCGCGTGGATGACCGTGTCGGTGTTTGCGGCGAAGAGTGCCTGCCAGCCGCCCTCGACGCCGAGCTTGTCGGCGATGGTGCTGAGGGTGTCACCGGACTGGATGGTGTAGGTCTCGCCGCTCAGGGCGACGGGAGCCGCGACCGGAGCCTGGGCAACGGGTGCCGCGACCGGTGCCTGGGCAACGGGTGCCTGGACGACCGGTGCCTGGGCAACGGGCGCCTGGGCAACAGGGGCCTGGACGACGGGCGCCTGCTGGAGCTGGACGGGGGCGGGGGCCGGAGCGGCCTGCGCCGGGATGCCGCCTGGGTTGGCTCCACTGTTCAGACCGAGCTGGGCCGAGCAGGAGGGCCATGCGCCCCAGCCCTGGCCTGCGAGGACATTCTCGGCGACGGCGATCTGCTGCTCGCGTGAGGCGTTCTGGGGTGCACCCTGGCCGCCGAAGGCTGCCCAGGTGGAGGGGGTGAACTGCAGTCCGCCGGAGAAACCGTTGCCGGTGTTGATGCCCCAGTTGCCGCCGCTCTCGCACTGCGCGAGCGCATCCCAGTCGCTGGCGGGGGCGGCGTTGGCTGCGCCGGCTGCTGCACCGAGGCCGAGGCCGGTGAGTGCTACTGCTGCGAGCCCACGACGGGCGCTGGTGCTGAAGGTTTGTGTATTCATGGGGTGACGATGCTCCGAAAGGCCACCCGCACTAGGTCCGTCCCCGGACTTCTTCGCGCCGCTGCTCACCTTGACTGTATAGAGGTCAGGTTCGGCAGCCGCCTGTTGAGCAACGAGCGGTGGAGGGGCGGCGCCGGGCATAGATCGCTGCTCGATTTTCGGCAGCTTTTTCGCTTCCCCGGACGGGGAACTCCCTCCACCGTAAAGTAATTTTCATTCGTTGCCAAACCGGTACGGCGTGGCGCTTGACATCGGTTCAAAATAAGGGAAAGAAGCTGGCCCTCATGAGGATCCTGTGCAACACTGTGGCCCCTCCATCGCCGCGGGGCAGGGGAGAGGCCCCGGATCCGTGATCCGGGGCCTCTCCGGAACCAGTGGGGACGGGACGTCCCGGCTGGTCAGGCCGCTACGTAGCCGTGAGGATCGAGGACGTACTTCGTGGCGGCCCCGGCGTCGAACTCCTCGTAGCCGCGGGGTGCCTCCTCGAGGCCGATCGGCTTGGCGTTGACGGCCTTCGCGATCGAGACGCGGTCATGCAGGATGGCCATCATGAGGCCCCGGTTGTACTTCATCACCGGGCACTGCCCCGTGGTGAAGGACAGGGACTTCGCCCAGCCCGTGCCGAGACTGATCGACAGCGAGCCCACCTTCGCGGCGTCGTCGACCGCACCCGGATCGCCGGTGACGTAGAGGCCGGGGATGCCGAGGGCGCCGCCCGCCGCGGTGACGTCCATGAGGGAGTTCAGGACCGTCGCGGGAGCCTCGGTGGACGACCCCGAGCCGTGTCCCCGTGCCTCGAAGCCCACGGCGTCCACGCCGCAGTCCACCTCCGGCACGCCGAGCAGCTGCTCGATCTGGTCCCGCGGGTCGCCCTTGGAGACGTCGACCGTCTCGCAGCCGAAGCTGCGGGCCTGTGCCAGCCGGTCCTCGTTGAGGTCACCGACGATCACGACGGCGGCGCCGAGGAGCTGCGCCGATGCCGCGGCAGCCAGCCCCACGGGCCCCGCCCCGGCGACGTAGACGGTGGAGCCGACGCCGACGCCCGCGGTGACGGCGCCGTGGAAGCCGGTGGGGAAGATGTCGGAGAGCATCGTCAGGTCGAGGATCTTCTCGAGTGCCTGGTCCCGGTCCGGGAACTTCAGCAGGTTCCAGTCCGCATACGGCACGAGGACGTACTCCGCCTGGCCGCCGACCCATCCGCCCATGTCCACGTAGCCGTAGGCGCTGCCCGGCCGGTCCGGGTTGACGTTGAGGCAGATACCGGTCTTCCGCTCCTTACAGTTGCGGCACCGGCCGCAGGCGATGTTGAAGGGGACCGAACAGATGTCGCCCTTCTTGATGAATTCGACATCACGGCCCACCTCGACCACCTCGCCCGTGATCTCGTGGCCCAGGACGAGGTCGGCGGGCGCCGTGGTGCGGCCGCGCACCATGTGCTGGTCCGATCCGCAGATATTGGTGGTGACGGTCTTGAGGATCACGCCGTGGTGCACCGAGCGTCCGACATTGGCCGGATTCACCCCCGGTCCGTCCTTCAGCTCGAATGTGGGGTAGTCGATGTCGATGACCTCGACCTTCCCTGGTCCCTTGTACGCAACAGCTCTGTTACCGCTCATGGAACATCCTTCTTCCGTGGTGTGCTCAGTGCACCCGGAACCCCGGGTGCCGGAACCGTTCGCCTCGCTGGGCCGCGCGGCACCCGGTAGTGCCGAACCTACACGTCGGGGGGTCGCACGGACGTTGCATGGGCCGGTGCGCTCCCCGGCCGGTGCGGCGGGCCGGCCCCCTTGTCCGCGCGGATCATCCGGGAGAGGGTGGGAGGCATGACCGACACCGTGCTCATCACCGGCGCCACCTCGGGGATCGGGGCCGAGTTCGCCCGTCAGTACGCGGCGCGCGGCTGCGCCCTCGTGCTCGTCGCGCGCGCCTCCGGCCCCCTCGAGGACAGCGCGCGTGAGCTCCGCACGCGATGGGGGGCCGACGTCGAGACGATCGCCGCCGACCTGCTCGACGACGACGGCCTGGCCCGGGTGCTGGCGCGGCTGGGGGCCGGGCGGCGGGATCCCGGCTCAGCCGAGGACGAGGCCCCTGGTCCCGTGTCCGTGCTGGTCAACAACGCCGGCTACGGACTGGTGCGCCCGTTCGCCGACAATCCGCTCGACGACGAGGTGCGCCACCTCCGCATCCACGTGGAAGTGCCGCTCGCCCTCGCCCATGCAGCGCTGCAGTCCATGCGCCCGCGGGGCGCGGGAACCATCATCACCGTCGCCAGCGTCGCCGGGTTCACGCCGAGGGGCACCTACGGCGCAGCGAAGGCCGCGATGATCAGCTTCAGCAGGTGGGCGAACCTGACCTACGGGCCCGAGGGGATCCGCGTCACGGCCGTCTGTCCAGGGTTCGTGCACACCCAGTTCCACCAGCGCATGGGCGCCGACAAGAGCAGCGTCCCCGGGCCCCTGTGGCTCGACGCCGGACTCGTGGTCCGCGAGGGGATCCGGGACGCGGAAGCCGGCAGGGCGGTCTCCGTCCCCAGCGCGCGCTACAAGGTCATCACCACCCTGGCGAAGGTGGCGCCGTCGTCCCTCGTCGCGCGGCTGGCGCAGCGAGGGCGGTAGCGCAGCCGACAGGCCGCTCAGCCCGCGGAGCCCCCGCTGTCCCAGCGATCGGGCTCGGCCGCCGCGTCCTCCGGGTGGCCGTCCTCGGCGGGGTCGTCCGGCGTGCCGTCGCCGTTGAACGCTGCCGGTACCGTCCCGGCGCTGTGCGTTCCCTGCTCGTCGCGGATACTCGCCGACCGATGCGCCGACCCACCCGCGGACGGGTCCAGCACCGCCTCGCGCCGGTCCGCGTCGGGTCGGCCGTCGTTGCCGCCGCCGTCGTAGCCGCTGCCGGCTGATCCTTCACCAGGTCCTTCACCAGGTCCTTCACCAGGTCCTTCACCAGGTCCTTCACCAGGTCCTTCACCGGATCCGGCGTCGTCGGCCTGCGTCGGTGCGCCGGTGCCGTTCCCCGGCTCGGTGATGCCCGTGGGGGACGGCGCCGCCGACTCCTTCTCGCGCGGCGGGACAGGGGCGGCAGGGCCGAGGGGATGCTCTGCGGGAAGGATTGCGCCGTCGGGGTGTCCGGCGGAACTGCTCGGCTCGGTCATGATGCTCCTTCTGCGGACCGCCCTTCGCCGGGGCGTCCGCCCGGGTCGTCGGAAGTGTGGGTGGCATCGGGAACACTACGTGAGGGAAGCCACCCTGTGCAGGAGTGTGTCGCCGATGTCCAGCCCCTGAGGTGCCGGGGATCCGGGCTCGAACCCGAACGGTCGGTAAGTATGCTGAGGAGTGGGGTTCGCAGAGTGGCGAGCCCCGTACAGGGAGGTAGGACGATGGCTGGGTACTTCAAGCTGGTTGATGCGCATGACGACGGGTACAGGGTGAAGCTGACGGCCCCTGACGGTACGCTCGTCGCGGTCTCCACCTTCTACGCCTCCAAGGAGGAGGCGATCGCGGGGATCGAACTCATCCGCGAGATCGCCGGCACGGGACCGATCGTGGATCACAGCAGGGACGAGTCACCCGATCAGGACGAACTCTTCCTCGGCCTCCAGGCGGCATCGCGGCGGAGCGACGCCGTCCCGCACGACGCCTGACGTCTTCCCCGGGACGCCTGCTGCCGTCCCGCACGGCGCCTGACGTGATGGGCGGGTGGGGCCGGGCGACACGGTGTACGACTGTATACATTGACGCCGGTCGTGGAATAGGATGGAGGTATTCCACCATCTCTCTGAAGGGAGCCGACGTCATGACGACTGCGGACTCATTCGGCGCGAAGGGCGTACTCGATGTCGCCGGCGCTGACTACGAAATTTTCAGGCTCAGTGCCGTCGAGGGCGCCGAGAACCTCCCGTTCAGCCTCAAGGTGCTTCTCGAGAACCTGCTCCGCACCGAGGACGGTGCGAACATCACCGCGGATCACGTCCGCGCCCTCGCGCAGTGGGATGCGGCAGCGGAGCCGAGCACCGAGATCCAGTTCACGCCCGCCCGCGTCATCATGCAGGACTTCACCGGCGTCCCCTGCGTCGTCGACCTGGCGACCATGCGCGAGGCCGTCGCCGATCTCGGGGGAGACCCGAAGCGGGTCAACCCGCTGGCTCCCGCCGAGATGGTCATCGACCACTCCGTGCAGATCGACGCCTTCGGCAACGCCGGCGCCCTCGAGCGCAACATGGAGATCGAGTACCAGCGCAACGGCGAGCGGTACCAGTTCCTCCGCTGGGGCCAGACGGCGTTCGACGACTTCAAGGTCGTCCCGCCGGGCATGGGGATCGTCCACCAGGTCAACCTGGAGTACCTGGCCCGCACGGTCATGACCCGCGAGATCGACGGCGTCCTCCGGGCGTACCCCGACACCTGCGTCGGCACCGACTCGCACACCACCATGGTCAACGGCCTCGGGGTACTCGGCTGGGGCGTCGGCGGGATCGAGGCCGAGGCAGCGATGCTCGGCCAGCCCGTCTCCATGCTCATCCCGCGCGTCGTCGGCTTCAGGCTCACCGGTGAGATCCCTGCTGGCGCCACCGCCACGGACGTGGTCCTCACCATCACCCAGATGCTGCGCAAGCACGGCGTGGTCGGCAAGTTCGTCGAGTTCTACGGCGAGGGCGTCGCGTCCGTGCCGCTCGCGAACCGCGCCACCATCGGCAACATGAGCCCGGAGTTCGGCTCCACCGCCGCCATGTTCCCCATCGACGACGTCACCCTCGACTACCTGCGCCTCACCGGCCGTCCGGCGGAGAACGTCGCGCTGGTGGAGGCCTACGCCAAGGAGCAGGGTCTCTGGCACGATCCCTCGCGCGAGATCCGTTTCTCCGAGTACCTCGAGCTGGACCTCTCCACGGTCGTGCCCTCGATCGCCGGACCGAAGCGCCCGCAGGACCGCGTGGAACTCTCGAAGTCGAAGGACCAGTTCCGTGAGGACCTGCGGAACTACTCCAACGATCCCGACCTGGCGTTCGCCCCAGGCGGTACGGTCGACGAGTCCTCGCAGGAGAGCTTCCCCGCGTCGGACTCGCCGAGCTTCACCCCGGGAACGACGTCGTCCGTCACCGACGAGAACGAGGAACCCCGCGAGACCGTCGGAGCGGGTGCCCCGTCGACCCGGCCGTCGAAGAAGGTCGCGGTCACCATGAAGGACGGCCGCGAGTTCGAGCTGGACCACGGCGCCGTCAGCATCGCGTCGATTACCTCCTGCACCAATACGTCCAACCCGTCGGTCATGCTCGCCGCCGCGGTGCTGGCGCGCAACGCCGTCGAGAAGGGCCTCGTGTCCAAGCCATGGGTGAAGACGTCCGTGGCCCCCGGGTCCAAGGTCGTCACCGACTACTACGAGAAGTCGGGCCTGATCCCGTACCTCGAGAAGCTCGGTTTCTTCACGGTGGGTTACGGCTGCGCCACGTGCATCGGCAACTCGGGTCCGCTCGAGGACGAGATCTCGCAGGCCATCCAGGACAACGACCTCGCCGTCACCGCCGTCCTGTCCGGTAACCGCAACTTCGAGGGCCGCATCAACCCGGACGTCAAGATGAACTACCTGGCGTCGCCGCCGCTGGTGGTCGCCTACGCCCTGGCCGGCACCATGGACTTCGACTTCGACAACGAGCCCCTCGGCCAGGACGAGTCCGGCACCGACGTGTTCCTGAAGGACATCTGGCCGAACCCGGTCGAGGTCCAGAAGGTGATCGACGAGTCGATCGACGAGGACATGTTCACCTCGAGCTACGCCACGATCTTCGAGGGCGACGAGCGCTGGCAGTCCCTGCCGACGCCGGCCGGCGACACCTTCGCCTGGGACCCCGAGTCCACGTACGTGCGGAAGCCCCCGTACTTCGAGGGCATGCAGCGCGAGGCGAGCCCGGTCGAGGACATCGCCGGCGCCCGCGTGCTCCTGAAGCTCGGTGACTCGGTCACCACCGACCACATCTCGCCGGCGGGTTCGTTCAAGTCGGACACCCCGGCCGGGCGCTACCTCACCGAGAAGGGCGTGCAGCGCAAGGATTTCAACTCCTACGGCTCCCGCCGAGGCAACCACGAGGTCATGATCCGCGGCACGTTCGCGAACATCCGCATCAAGAACCAGCTCCTCGACGGCGTCGAGGGCGGGTTCACGCGGGACTTCTCGCAGGCCGATGCGCCGCAGGCCGCCGTGTACGACGCCGCGGAGAACTACCGCGCCGCGGGTACGCCGCTCGTGGTCCTCGCCGGCAAGGAGTACGGCTCCGGTTCGTCGCGTGACTGGGCGGCCAAGGGCACCGCACTGCTCGGCGTCAAGGCCGTCATCGCCGAGAGCTACGAGCGCATCCACCGCTCCAACCTCATCGGCATGGGCGTGCTGCCCCTGCAGTACCCCGAGGGGCAGAACGCCGCATCGCTGGGGCTCACCGGCACGGAGACCTTCGCCGTCTCCGGTGTCACCGAGCTCAACGAGGGCCGCACGCCGGGCACGCTCCACGTGACCGCCACCCCGGCCGAGGGCGGCAGCGCCGTCGAGTTCGACGCCGTCCTGCGCATCGACACCCCGGGCGAGGCGGACTACTACCGCAACGGCGGCATCCTGCAGTACGTGCTGCGCCAGCTCGCGAGCTAGCGTCCGCGCGGCCCGGGCCGGGAGTCGTCCTCCCGGCCCGGGCCGTCCGCAGGGCCGCCGGTGTCCTCGGCCCCACTCCCATCCGAACCTTCCAGCCGACCCGAGGGGGCGCCATGGCCGAGTCCGTCGAACTGTCGGCGCGCGTGGACGGCGATGCCATCTTCCGGGTCCTCCGCAGCGAGATCCTCGCCGGCGTCCACCCACCGGGGACCGCCCTGCGAGAGGTGGTCATCTCGGAGCGCTTCGGCGTCTCCCGCACGCCCGTCCGTGAGGCCCTCAGCCGGCTACAGCACGAACGCCTGCTGGAGCGTGCCGCGCGGGGGCTGCAGGTTCCCCAGATCGATGCGCAGGAGGTCATCCAGATCTACGACCTGCGCGTCATGCTGGAGGAGGAGGCCGCCGGCCAGGCCGCCCTCAACCGCGGAGCGGCCGACCTCATGCGCCTGGAGGCGCTGCTGGAACGTGACCGCGCCGTCGTCGACCCGGACGACACCACCAAGGTGACCAACAACCTCGAATTCCACACCTCCCTCTGGTCCGCCGCACGCAACCCCATCCTCATGGACCTCCTGCAGCGGCTGTCCACGCACCTGATCCACACCCCCCGGTCCACGCTGTCGGTCGGCCACCGGTGGCAGGAGGTGCTGCTGGAGCACGAGGCGCTGATCAGTGCCATCGCGGAGCGCCGCAGCGACGACGCGCGGTCGATCGCCCGATCGCACATGGAGACCGCGCGGACCCTCCGGCTGCAGCTGCTGCGCACCACCGCGGCGGACTGACCGTGCCCGACCAGCGCCCTGACCGACAGCGCCTCCTGCTCGACGTCGACACCGGGATCGACGACGCCGTGGCGCTGATGTATCTCCTGGCCACCCCCGGTGTCTCGGTGGAGGCGATCACCTGCACCGCCGGCAACGTCGGCGCCCGCCAGGTGGCCCTCAACAACCTCGCGCTCCTCGAGCTCTGCGGGCACGCCGGTGTGGAGGTGGCCATCGGGAGCGAGGTGCCGCTGGAGATCCCCCTCGTCACCACCGAGGAGACGCACGGTGACCAGGGCATCGGGTACGCCGAACTGCCGCCGCCGCGCGGGCACATCTCCGGGCGGCACGCCGTCGACGTCTGGCTCGAGGCGGTGCGATGCCACCCCGGGCAGATCACGGGCGTGGTCACGGGGCCCCTGACCAACCTCGCCCTCGCCATCCGGGCGGAACCGCAGCTCCCGATGCTCCTGAAGGGGCTCGTGATCATGGGCGGCGCCTTCAACTACCCCGGCAACACGACGCCCGTGGCCGAATGGAACACCCACGTGGACCCGCATGCCGCGAAGGAGGTGTACGCCGCCTACGAGGGCCTTCCCGAGGCGAAGCTGCCGATCGTCTGCGCGCTCGAGACCACGGAGCGGATCGAGTGCACGCCCGCCCACGTCGACGCCGTCGCCCGGGCGGCCGGGGCCGGGCCGGAGGTGCTCGAAGCGGACGGACCCCCGGGCACACGCAGCCGCAGCGGCAACGCCGTCGTCGCCTGCCTGTCCGACGCCCTCAGGTTCTACATGGAGTTCCACCGGCTCTACGACCAGGGGTACGTGGCGCACCTGCACGATCTCTTCGCCGTCATGGTCGCGGCGGGTGAGGCCTCCTTCGAGGAGCGGCTCGTCACCGTCGACGTCGAGACTGAATCATCCCTGACCATCGGCCAGACGGTCGCGGACCTCGCGGGGATGTGGCGGCGTGCGCCGAATGCGCGGATCGTGACCGGCAACGATCCCGAGGCGGTGTTCGACCTGATGGTCCGGCGGCTCGCGGACCTGGCGAGGATGCACGGCTGACCCCCCTCGCAGGGCAACCGGCTCAGAGGCCCGCAGGAGCGCCCCGAGGACCCGGCAGCCCGGCGGGGAGCGCACACCGGCCGGTACACTGGGACCTGCCCGGCGCTGCTGCGCCGGCTGCGCCGAGGTGACATGAGGTGCTTCCCCCTCCTCCGTAGCGCCCAAGGATTATCGTGAGCTCATCCCTGACCCTCCCCGCCGATCGCACGACCGAGCGGCCCCGGCGCCTGCTCCTCGCGCTCGGCGGCGCCCTCATCGTCGCGACGTACCTCTTCCTCGTGATCGTCCAGCCGACGGAGATCGCCGGCGGGATGGGCAGCGCGGCGTCCCTCGTCTCGCTCTTCGGCTTCCTCGGCGGCGGCGCCCTCCTGGTCGGCGGGATCCTGCCGATGCTAACCACCAGCTCCCTCGTCATCATGCCGCTCGGCATCGCCCTGAACATCGCGATCGGCCAGGTGGCAGGGTCGCTCGGGCTGCAGATCTACCTGGACGCGATCGGCACGGTGCTCGTCGCCGTCCTCGCCGGTCCCGCAGCGGGTGCCGCGACCGGTGCGCTGAGCAACGCCGTCTGGGGGCTCTTCAATCCCTTCGCGCTGCCCTTCGCAGCGGGAGCCGCACTCATCGGCCTGCTCGCGGGACTGGCGGCCAAGCACGGCGCGTTCCGGCGTGTGTACCTGGCCCCCGTCGCCGGCCTGGTGGTCGGCGCGATCGGAGGCCTCGTGGCCGCTCCCGTCGCGGTCTTCATGTTCGGCGCGGCGGGCACCTTCGGCACCAATGCCATCATCGCCGTCTTCCGGTCCATGGGGGACAAGCTGCTGGTCGCCGCCACCAAGCAGGGACTGCTCTCCGACTCGCTCGACAAGATCGTGGTGTTCGTCGTCGTCGCCCTGATCGTCTACGCCCTGCCGCAGCGCGCCGTCCGGCAGTTCCCGTTCGCACGGACCCACCGCGTCCTGGGCGCCAGGAGCGGAAAGCGCGCCATGACGACGGCCGGAGCCGGCTCGGTCCGCTGACCATGCCGCGCCGCCGGATCCTCAATCCCCTGACCGAGCTGCTCGCAGCGGTCCTGCTGGTGGTGCTCGTCCTCGTGGTGAACCGGTGGGAGTTCTCCCTGGCGGTGCTGCTGCTCGTCGTCGTGCCCGCCGTCCTGACCTCCGGCAGGGTGCGGCAGATCGGCATCGCCGTCCTCCTGATCGCCGGTCCGCTGCTCCTCTCCTCGCTGCTCCTCCACGGCCTGTTCTTCCCCGAGGGGAGGACGGTCCTGCTCGACCTCGGCCCCGCACGCGTCACCCGGGAGGGACTGGCCTTCGCCGCCGTCATGGGACTGCGCATGAGCGTGTTCACCGGGGTGCTGCTGACGGCCGCCATGACACTCGACGTGCCCGAGCTCCTCGCCACCATGACGCACCGTCGGTGGAACCGGAAGCTCGTGTTCGTGGTGGGTTCCGCCGTCGGGCTCATCCCGCACGTCGCCCTCCGTGCCCAGCAGATCACGCGGGCACAGCAGGCTCGCGGCCTCGTTTTGGGGCGCGGCCCCGTGGCGCGGGTGCGGGCCCTGCTCACGGTGACCACGCCGCTCGTCATCGGCCTCCTCGTCGACGCCTCGGAGCGGAACCGCATGCTCGGGGCGCGCGGCTTCTCCTCGCCGGGCCCGCGCACGAGCTACCTGCCCGACACGGACACGCCCCGCCAGCGCGCCGCACGCCGTGCGATGGTCGTCGGCGTCGGCCTCTTCTCGGTGCTCTGGCTCGGATCCGGGGTGCTCGCGTGATCCGGGTGCAGAGCAGGTCCTTCGCCTACGACGACGGCGTGCCACTGCTCTCGGGCGTGACCGTCACGGTGGAGCCCGGGGAGTACCTCGTCGTTGCGGGCAGCTCCGGATCCGGCAAGACGACGCTCGCGCGCCTGCTCGCGGGCGCGGTGGGGTCCGATGCCGGCGCAGTCTTCCGCGGCTCCCTCACCCTCGACGGCGAGACCGTCCACTTCGAGGGTGGTCCCGCCGATCCGCGGATCGACCCGGCGGTGTGGAGTGCCTCGGTCGCGTTCGTCGCCCAGGGCGCGTGGGGCCAGCTGTCCATGATGTCGGCGACCGTGGGCGAGGAGATCGCCTTCGGGCCCTCCAACCGCGGCGTCCCGCACGAGCGGCTGCGTCGGGAGGTCGACGACGTGGCGGCGGCCCTGAAGCTGACCGAGCTCCTCGACCGCGACCCGCGACGGCTCTCGGGTGGACAGCTCCAGCGGACCATCATCGCGGCAGCGGTGGTCCAGCGACCCCGCGTACTGGTGCTCGACGAGCCGTTCCAGGGCCTCGACGCCGGGGCGGCCGCGGATGTGGCCGCGGCGATCGACGTCCTGCGCGCCGGCGGGACCGGGGTGGTGGTCTGCGCCCCGATGCTGCCACGGACCGCCCCCGAGGGCGCCCGGATCATCGCGCTCGACGGCGGACACGCCGTGTTCGACGGGCTGCTCGCCGAGGCGCGGTGGGCGGGCCTGCGGCGTTACGGCATCGGGACGGACGGGGACGCGCCGCGGATCGGCGCCGCCAGAATGCGCGGGGCACCGACCACCGCGGGACGCACCCTCGTCACGGTGGACGACGTCGTGGTCCGCTATCCGTCACCCGGCGAGCCAGGCGGACCTGGGCGCGGGGAGCGCCGCGGCCGCCGGCGCCCGCCGGGTCCCGGGCGCACCCCCGCCGTCCTCGACGGCGTCAGCCTCCAGGTCCGTGCGGGTGAGATCCTCGCCGTCCGCGGGTCGAACGGATCCGGCAAGACGACGCTCCTGCAGGTGCTCAACGGGCTCCGCCGCCCGGAGAGCGGGCGGGTCACCGTGGACGGGATGCCGATCCTGCGCCGGCCCACCGGCACCCTGGCCGGCGCGGTCGGCTATCTCTTCCAGGACACGGACCAGCAGCTGTTCGAGCGGACGGTCCTCCGCGAGGTGTCCTACGGGCCCAGGGCGGCGGGCCTGCGACGGGTCGATGCGCTCCGTCGTGCCGCCGACGCGCTGGAGGCCGTGGGGCTCTCCGCGGTCGCGGACATCCACCCGTACGAGCTGGCGTTCGTGCAGCGCCGGCTCGTGGCTCTCGCGTCCCTCATCGCCGCGGGCCCGTCCGTCTGGGTCCTGGACGAGCCGACGGGAGGCCTCGACGAATCCGCGCGGACGGGGCTCGCGGCCCTCCTGGTCCAGCACGCGCAGGGCGGCGGTGCGGTGGTGATGGCGACGCACGACGCCGCGTTCTCCGCCGCCGTCGCGCACCGCACCCTCCGGCTCGAGGCCGGCCTGATCCAGGAGGACAGGCCGGACCCGGGCTCCTGATCCGTCCGAGAACCGGCCGCCCCACGAGAGCCGGACTGTGCCTAGGGTGGACGGATGGACGTTCTGCAGGAGAGACACCGGACCATCAGGACGGCCGGGGCGGAGCTCGCGGTCTTCGAGTACGGGCTGGACCCGCAGGAGGGCGTGCCCTCCGTCCTCCTGGTCCACGGGTATCCCGACGACCACCGCGTGTTCCTCCCGGTCCTCCGGGAACTGGCCCGCACACACCACCTCATCGCCTTCGACACGCGGAACGCCGGCCGGTCCCGCCCCGTCGCGGACGGTGGCTTCACCCTGGCGGAGCTCGTCGACGACGTCTTCGCCGTCCTCGATGCGCTCGGGACGCCGTCGGGCATCCGGCTGGTCGGCCATGACTGGGGGTCCATCCAGGGCTGGGCCGTCGTGCAGGACGAACGCGCCGACGGTGTGGTCCTCGACTACACCAGCATCTCCGGGCCCGACCTCCGCCACTTCTCCCGCTGGCTCCGGAGCCGGTTCGCGCAGGCCGGGACGGTCCCGCAGGGTCTCGCCCAGGTGCTGCGCAGCTGGTACGTCGGCGCGTTCCAGCTCCCCGTCCTGCCCGAGCTGTTCTGGAAGCACGTGATGACGCGCCGCTACGAGCTCGCCGCGCGACGCACCGTGGGCGCGGACCCGGTGCGCGGACTCGCCCTCTACCGGACGAACATGGGCGGTGGGGCGCGGCCGCCCCGGCGCCGCCGCGTGACGCTTCCCGTGCACGTGGTCGTGCCGCTCGGCGACCCCTTCCTCTCCCCGCACCTGGTGGACGGTCTGGAGGACTGGGTGGAGGACCTCACGGTGACCACCGTGCCCGGTGGCCACTGGTGGATCGCCGCGCGGCCGCGCGCCTTCGCGGAACTTCTCGACCCCCGGCTGCGGAGGCAGGGCGAACCCTGACGGGTTCGGGTGGGAGGACTACGCCTCCAGCAGCCCCCGGATGTCCTCCGCGGTGAGCGCTGAACTGAACACGGCGTCGTCGTCCATCACCGAGGTGAAGAGCTTCGCCTTCTGCTCCTTGAGCTTCATGACCTTCTCCTCGATGGTGCCCTTGGACACCATGCGGTAGACCATGACGTTCTTGGTCTGGCCGATCCGGTGCGTGCGGTCCACGGCCTGCGCCTCGGACGCCGGGTTCCACCAGGGATCCAGCAGGAAGCAGTAGTCCGCCTCGGTGAGGTTCAGCCCGAACCCGCCGGCCTTGAGACTGATGAGGAAGACAGGCGCGTCCCCCTCCTTGAAGGAGTCGATGACCTCGCCGCGGCTGCGGGTGGAACCGTCGAGGTAGGCGTACGGGATACCGCGGGCGTCCAGCTGCTCGGCGGCCTTCTTCAGGTAGGACGTGAACTGGCTGAAGACGAGGGCGCGGTGCCCCTCGGCGATGATGTCGTCCAGGTTCTCGAAGAGGACCTCGAGCTTCGCGGACGGGACGCCCTCGTGCTCGGGATCCACCAGGGAAGCGTCGAGGCTGAGCATGCGGAGCAGCGTCAGCGACCGGAACACGATCATCCGGTTGCGGTTCATGTCCTCGATCAGGCCCAGGAGTTTCTGCCGCTCGCGCTGGAGGTACGTCTCGTAGATGTGCCGGTGCTCCGGGTGCAGCTCCAC
Organism: Arthrobacter sp. CP30; assembly: GCF_053470025.1. Classification (NCBI taxonomy): domain Bacteria; kingdom Bacillati; phylum Actinomycetota; class Actinomycetes; order Micrococcales; family Micrococcaceae; genus Arthrobacter; species Arthrobacter sp. CP30. Next base: position 35,191 of record NZ_JBQEMM010000011.1, on the reverse strand, counting down.
CTCCAGGACCTGCTCCTGCTTGGGCGGGAGGTCCGAGGCCACGGCCTCCTTGGTGCGCCGCATCATGAGGGGCCGGATGCGCTTGCGGAGCCGGACGAGCGGGCGGTTGTCGCCGATCTTCTCGATCGGCGTCCGGTAGTCCTCGGTGAACTTCCGCGGGGAGGGGAACAGCCCCGGTGCCACGATGTTGAACAGGGACCACAGCTCCATGAGGTTGTTCTCCATGGGCGTGCCGGTGATCGCGAGCTTGAAGGGGGCGTCGAAGTCCTTCGCCGCCTGGTGCACCTTGGACGCGCGGTTCTTGACGAACTGCGCCTCGTCCAGGACCAGGCCGGACCACGTGAGCTCCTGGTACGCGGGGAAGTCGAGCCGGAAGAGCGTGTAGGACGTGATGACGACGTCGGCGTCGCCGACCTGGTCGCGGATGGTCGAGCCGGAGGCGCCCTGCGTGTCGGTGATCGACACGACCTTCAGCCCCGGCGCGAACCGGTGCGTCTCGTTGGACCAGTTCGGGACCACGGAGGTGGGCGCGACGACGAGGAACGGCTCCGCCGGCGCGGTGCTCTCCTTCGCATGGACCATCAGGGCCAGTGCCTGGAGCGTCTTGCCGAGACCCATGTCGTCCGCGAGGACGCCACCGAGCTGGTGCCGCCACAGGAAGGCGAGCCAGCTGAAGCCCTCGGCCTGGTACGGGCGCATCTCGGCGACCAGGCCGGCGGGCGGCGGGGTCGCGGCGACGTCCTCGAGGGTGAGCAGGCCGCTCACGGCGTCGCGCCAGGACTGCGCCTGCTCCGTCTCCTCCGCGAGGTCCTCGAAGTCCGCCCAGAGCCCGGCCTGGTAGCGGCTGATCTGCAGGCCCGAGTCCGGGTCCCACTCGGCGAGGGACCGCGCCTCCTCGATCAGGTCACGCAGCTGGTCGAAGACGGGCTGCTCGAGGGAGAGGTAGGTGTTGTCGACGAGCTTCAGTTTCTTCCGGCCCTGCGCGAGGGCGCGGAACACCGAGTCGAAGGGGATGGTGCGGCCGCTCACCGTGACCATGACGCCGAGGTCGAACCAGTCGCGGTCGTCGGTCTCGACCGTGCTGATGCGCAGCGTCGGGGTCTCGGTCAGTTCGCGGTAGTCGGGCTTCTCGCCGACCACGTCCACGCGCATCCCCTCGACCTGCAGCAGCCGCGGCAGGGCCTCCTCCGCGAACTCGACGGCCTGCATGTCCTCGAGCCTCAGGTCCTTGAGGGGGAGGGCGCCCAGGGCGGCGCGTGCGGCGCCCGCGAGGGCGTCCTCGGCGTCGGCGTCGCGGTAGCCGTCGTCACTGCCGGGGCCGCCCCGGCGGAAGGGCCGGCGCTGCACGGCGTCGCCCAGCGGGTAGTCGAAGTGCCACCCGAGACTCACCGTCCCGTTGTCGCCGTAGGCGGTGGTCAGGACGAGCACGGGGGGCTGGATCTCAGGGAGGTCCACGGTGTCGTCGCTGCTGGCCACCTGGATGGACTGCCGGAGCTTCGGGTAGTACTCCTGCAGGAAGAGGGAGGTCTCCTCCTCCGGTACCACGACGGGCCGGCCGCGCTGCAGCAGCTCGATGTCCTTCGTCGTCAGGCGACGTGAGGTCGGGGCCAGCGTGATCGCGTCACCGGGGGAGACGGTGTAGATGCCGTGCGTGCTGATGACATGGGCCGTGTCGGAGGGGTGGGGCAGTCCGTCGATGTCGAGGGCCGGGCACAGCTGCAGGCCGCCCTCCTCCGTTCTCGTGGCGTCCAGCTTGAGGGTGGCCCGTCCGGCGAGCTCGATCGAGACCGACTTCTTCGAGCCGACGAAGGCGATGCCGAGACGCTGCGCCTCGTCCAGCAGCTGCCAGAGGAGCGGGTTGCTGAAGTCGTCGAGGTACAGCCAGGAGTCGTTGTTGCCGAAGTAGTTGACACCCGTGCCGCGGTGCAGCGCGGGGAACTGCGAGAACCAGCGGTGCTGGTCGGCGTCGAGCTTCAGTCCGTAGGTCTGGTAGCTGATGCTGCCCCAGGACAGGTTGTTCTTGATCCACTTGCCCTTGCCGTTCTGGCTGACCGGCCGGACACCGAGGCGCGTGTTGAGCATGCGCTGGCCCTGGCGCTCCGCGGCGGACCCCCAGCGCTGCACGGCCACCTCCGGTGTCCGGAGCTCGAACTGCAGGCCGAGCTGCGTCAGGGGGGCTGCGCCGCCCGGCGCGGCCTCGGTCTCGGCGTCGAGCAGGTCCGTGAGCGAGGCCTGCCAGCCCTCCGGTGGTCCGGGGCGGGACGCCGGGCGGGCGCCGAGCTCACGCTCGTGCTGCGCCAGGAGGTTCTCCGTGTTGCTCTGCAGCGCGGTGGCCGCCACGTGCTTGCAGTCGGCGCCGACGGGGCAGCTGCAGAAGTTCTCGAGCGGACGGAAGCGGCCGTCGCCCTTGACCCCCAGCCGCAGCTTCGTCCGGTAGTCGTTGGGCGCCGAGCCGCGCACCTTGCCGGTGAGCAGCTTCGCGTCGGCGTCCCAGGCGAGGGAACTGACGGCGCCGTCCTTCGCGTAGGTCTGCCCGCGCTGGAAGGCCGCGCCTCCCACGATCCGGATGATGTCGGTGACATCGACCATGGGGTGGGTGGAATTGGGCATAATTCCATGCTCTCACGTGGTGGTGACGCTCCCGGGCCACGAGGCATCCTGTTCACCAGGGGCAGGACCGGCGGTGCGTCGGGCGGCTCGACCGGAGCCGGCGCTGCCCTACTGTTGGCGAGGGGACTGATCATCAACGGGGTGGGCGGAAGAGGGCGTACGTGTTCGAGGCAGCGAGCATCATCTATGCAGCGGCAGGACTGGCGGTCCTCGCGGCAGCTCTCCTGCCACGGCTGCTCATGCGGGCCCCCGTCTCGATGCCGATGGTGTTCCTCGCCGCGGGGATCCTGGTCTTCAGTGTCGGCAAGGACCTCCCGAGCCCCGACCCCGTGGCCTACAGCGACGTCACGATCCACCTGAGCGAGGTCTGCGTCATCATCTCGCTGATGGGCGCCGGCCTGGCCCTCGACCGGAAGGTGGGATGGCGTCGCTGGTCCACGACCTGGCGACTCCTCGGCATCGCGATGCCCCTGTGCATCCTCGTCCTGACGCTCATGGGCCTGTGGCTGCTGGGCCTCGGGCTGGCCTCCGCGCTGCTGATCGCGGCGGCGCTCGCCCCGACCGATCCCGTCCTCGCCTCCGAGGTGCAGGTGGGGGAGCCCTCGGAATCCGAGGAGGACCTGGAGGCGGAGGACGAGGTGCGGTTCGGACTGACCTCCGAGGCCGGCCTCAACGACGGCCTCGCCTTCCCGTTCGTGTACCTCGCCATCCTGATGAGCACGGTGGGCATGTCGCCGGCCGCGTGGGGCGTGGAGTGGATCCTGCTCGACGTCCTCTGGCGCATGATCATCGGCTGTGCCTTCGGCTTCGGGATGGGCAAGCTGCTCGGCCGCATCTTCTTCCGCACGCCGATCAAGAGCGTCCGCCTGGCCAACTACTCCGAGGGGTTCGTCGCCCTCGCGGCGACCTTCCTCACCTACGGACTCACGGAGTCGGTGGAGGGCTACGGCTTCATCGCGGTCTTCGTGTGCGCCGTCACCCTCCGCGCCGGAGAGCAGACCCACGGCTACCACGGTGTGCTGCACAGCTACATCGAGCAGCTCGAACGCCTGCTCACCGTCGTGGTGCTGGTCCTGCTGGGCGGGGCCGTGGCGCGAGGCCTGTTCGAGGGCCTGCGACCGCTGGAAGTGGTGGTCGCCGTCGCGTTCATCCTGCTGGTGCGGCCCGTCACGGCGTGGATCAGCCTGGCCCGGGGCAAGACCGGCCCCTGGGAGCGCCGCACGCTCGCCTTCTTCGGGGTGCGCGGCATCGGGTCCGTCTACTACCTCAGCTACGCCCTCTCGAAGGGCGAGTTCGGCGCCGACGAGAGCACGCTGTGGCGCGTCGGGGGGCTCGTGATCGTCATCTCGATCGTCATCCACGGCATCACCGCCGCGCCCGTCATCAACGCCCTCGACCGCGCGCGGCAGCGCAAGGCACGGGAGCAGGGCGACGAGGCGCAGGCGCCGAACACCCCCGTCTGAGTCATCGCCGGGAGGCGGTGCGCTCCAGTGCGGCCCGGACCACGAGGCCCGCGAGGAGGGCCCAGAACGCGCCGCCGATGCCGAGGATCGAGAGGCCCGATGCGGCCAGCAGGAAGGTCACCGCGCCGCTCATCCGGCCGGTCGGGTCGCTGAACGAGGAGGTCACCGCCGTCGCCATGGTGCCGATCAGGGCGAGCCCCGCGACGGCCTCCACGAGTCCGGCCGGTGCGGCGCCCACGATCACGACGAGTGCCCCCGACACAGCTGCAAGGACCAGGTAGGTGATGCCGGCGGTGAGGGCCGCCACCCACCGGCGCCCGCGATCGGCCCCGGCCCCGTCCCCGGCCGAGAGCGCGGCGGACAGCGCGGCGAGATTCACGGCGTGCCCACCGAAGGGTGCGACGACGGCGGTCCCGACGCCGGTGACGGCGAGTGCGGGACGCCACGGCGCGCGGTAGCCGAAGGACGAGAGCACGGCGACGCCGGGCAGGTTCTGCGAGGCCATGGTCACGACGTACAGCGGCAGGGCGATGCCGATGATCGCGGCAGGGTCCAGCACCGGCACGGTGAACGCGAGGGACGGCACCAGGGATTCGGGCGCGATGACCACGCCGTCCCGCACGATCTGCACCCCGATCACCGCGAGGGCCGCGACGAGGGCCAGCGGTACCGCCCACTTCGGCGCGAGCGCCGAGGCGGCGAGCCACACGAGGATGACCGGCAGGACCAGCACCGGGATGGTGCCGATCGACCGGAACGGAGCCAGGCACAGGGGCAGCAGGACCCCGGCGAGCATCGCCTGCGCGAGGTGCTGCGGGATCCGCGCCACCAGCCTCCCGAGCCAGGGGACGGCGCCGGTCAGGGCGATCAGCGCGCCCGTCACGAGGAAGGCGCCGACGGCCGCCGGCCACCCGCCCGCCGGGACGGCCGCGCCCGCGAGCAGCGCCGCCCCGGGGGTGGACCAGGAGAGGGTGACCGGGATGCGGTAGCGGAGGCTGAGCAGCACGATGCCGAGGCCGACGACGGCGGTCAGTGCGAGGAGCCCGGACGCCGCCTGGGCGGGGCTCGCGCCCGTGGCCCTGAGCCCGGCGAGGACGACGGCGAACGACGAGGTGAAGCCGACGAGGGCCGTCACGATCCCGGCCAACACGGGTTCGCCGAGTCCGGACCTCACTGACGTCGCGGTGTGCACCCGGGCCTCCTGTCGCCGCACCGGGGCCTGGAAGGCCTGTCCGGCGGGTGTTCTGTATATGGAACAGCCAGCGTAGGATGCTAGCATGCCCGAGGACAACCCCCGCGCGGATGTGTCGCCCAGAGCGGCCGTGGCCCGCCGCATCACCGCCCTCCGCCAGGAGCGGGGCCTCTCCCTGACGGCGCTCGCGGCCCGGGCGGGGATCGGCAAGGGCACGCTCTCGGAACTCGAGGCCGGGACGCGCAACCCGACCCTGGAGACGCTCTACGCGCTGGCCGGACCGCTCGGGGTCCCCCTGACCGGCCTCGTGGGGGAGGAAGCCGGGCACAGCGTCTCCGACGGCGTCGTCGACGCACGCCTGCTCTCGGTCCGCACGCACGACGACGGCGGCACCACGGAGGTCTTCTGGCTCACCCTCTCGTCCGGCCGGACGAGGATCAGCCCACCGCACCGCAGCGGCACGGTGGAGCACCTCCGCCTCGTCCGCGGCTCCGCGTCGGCGGGGGAGAAGGGCTCGGAGCGGGAGATCGGGCCAGGAGTGTCGATCTCGTGGGCCGGGGACGTGGCGCACACCTACACGTCCCCGCACGGCGCGGAGGGCGTCCTGGTGATCGAGACGCCCGGCAGGACGGGATAGGAGCAGCGCCGGTGGCTAGGCGGTGCGCCTGCTCCGGACGCCGGGTCAGGCGATGCGCGCCTGCTCCAGGCGCCGCTGGATGACCTCGAGCTCGTCGCTGAGGGCCTGCAGGCGGGCGGTGTTCTGTTCGACGGCCAGCTCGCGGACCAGGAGGTCCTGGCGCGCGCGCAGTGCGGTCTCGTCCATCGGCTGGTCTGTGGTCGGCTGGTCGCTTGTCGGCATGGTTCCAGTCAAGCAGACGGCCCGCCCCTGGCGCCGAGATGGCCGGCGGTGCGGCTGGAGCGGTGTGACGTGCGCTCCCGTGATCCCGCCGTCCACCCTGAACCGGCCTGCCGTGACGAAGGATGCATCCTCCGCGGCGAGGAGCGCCCTCGCCGCGGCCGCTCGTCGGGCCAGTCGGGCTCGGCGAACCGGCCCAGCGGCACGTGCACGAGCCGGCGCTACGCCTTCTCGGCGTCACCCGCGAACAGCTCCCTCAGCAGCGGGATGTTGGCCGGCCCGGGGCACAGCGCGTCGACGCGGATGCCCTGCCGGGCGAATCCGACGCCCGGTTCCCGGCTCACGGACAGCACGCCGCCCTTCGATGCGGAGTAGGAGACCGAGTCCTTCCCCTGAGCCTGGAGGGGGGATGGCGTCGTTGCAGCAGTGTCGTTGCAGCAGTGTCGTTGCAGCGGGAGTAAACGCTCGTGAGGTCGACCTCCTGCACACGGCGCGGACGAGAGCGCGGTCGGAGGCACGGACGGCACGCTCCTCCAGGCCCCCACGCGCCCCGCGTGCGCTGCATCGTGGAAATAGATGTGCCCGGGCAACCGTTCCCTTCACAGGCCCATGGCTCCCATCGTCCTGGGCGGCACGCATCGAGAGGCACTCCATGACCATTCCCCTGTCCATCCTGGACCTCGCCCAGGTCGCCGAAGGCTCGACGCCGGCGGAGACGTTCGCGTCGAGCGTCCTCCTCGCGCAGCACGCCGAGGCGTGGGGCTATCGCCGCGTCTGGTACGCCGAGCACCACAACATGGGGAGCATCGCCTCCTCGGCGACGAGCGTCCTGATCGCCCACGTGGCGGCGCACACCTCGACCATCCGGCTCGGGTCGGGCGGCGTCATGCTGCCCAACCACTCGCCGCTGACCATCGCGGAGCAGTTCGGGACCCTCGAGAGCCTCCACCCGGGGCGGATCGACCTGGGGCTCGGGCGTGCACCCGGGAGCGACCAGAACACGGCGCGGGCCCTCCGCCGGGACCCCCTGTCCGCGGACAGCTTTCCCCAGGACGTCCTGGAGCTGCAGGGCTACCTCACGGGTGACACGCGCGTTCCCGGAGTGCAGGCGACACCCGGCCGTGGGACCGACGTGCCGCTGTACATCCTCGGGTCCTCGCTCTTCGGGGCGCGGCTCGCGGCCGCCCTCGGCTTGCCGTTCGCTTTCGCATCGCACTTCGCCCCGCAGGCGCTGCTGGATGCTGCCGCGATCTACCGCAGGGAGTTCAAGCCCTCCGCGCAGGCGGAGAAGCCCCACTTCATCGCGGGGGTCAACGTCATCGCCGCGGACAACCAGGGGGATGCCCACCATGAGTTCCACGAGGCGATGCTGCGTCGGGTCACGCTCCTGCTCGGCCGCGGCCAGACCTTCACGCGCGAGGAGTCGGAGGCGATCCTCGCGTCCCCGGGTGGACAGCAGATGAGCGAGATGGCCCGCTACAGCGCCGTCGGGACACCCGGGGTGGTCCGGGACTACCTGGAGCAGTTCTCCGCGCGGGTGGAGGCCGACGAACTCATCGTCGCCACGCAGGCGGGCACCACCGAGACGTGGTTGCGGTCCTTCGAACTGCTCGCCGGAGCCATGCATCCGGTGGCGGTCTAGGCCTACCAGAAGGTCCCGAAAACAGAAACCTTCAGCTCCCTGCTTGCCAGAACCCTACAAGGTTTGGTTAAGTGGGTCTCGGTTGTAGTGTTGCGCATTTGTATTTCGCGCGGTTTAGCCCTCGCGGGACAAGCCGCGTCTCTGAAAAAGCGGACAAGCACGCCGCGACTGGGGCGTTCCGAAAGTCGGAGCGCGTCTGAATTTCAGAAGGATAAAACAAAAATGGCAACAGGTACCGTGAAGTGGTTCAACGCTGAAAAGGGCTTTGGATTCATTGCTCCCGACGACGGAAGCGCAGATGTGTTCGCACACTTCTCCGCCATCAACGCAAGCGGCTACCGCTCGCTTGATGAGAACCAGAAGGTCAGCTTCGACACCGAGCAGGGCCCCAAGGGTCCCCAGGCGTCGAACATCCAGCCCCTCTAAGGCTCGGATCTTCCACTAGATCTTTTCGCGAGAAGCAGGTCGGACCCCGGTCCGGCCTGCTTCTTCGTTAACGCCCTCTCCGTCGACCGCCGGTCGTGGCGACCTACCGTCGATCCGCGGGTCCGGCCGCTCCGTCGCACAGGCCGATGAACGCACCGAGCTCCTCCAGGGCGGCGGGGGTCGAGGGCATGTGGTGGGTCAGCCGGGGTGAGCGCACGATCACGGCTCGCCACTGTCCGCGCGAGACCGCCACGTTGATCCTGTTCCGGTTCAGCAGGAAACCGATGCCCCGCGGTGCCTCGGCGGCGGACGACGCGGCCATGCTGACGATCACCACCACGGCCTGCTGACCCTGGAACCGATCCACCGTCCCCACCCTCACCCGCGGGTACCCGGCAGCGGCCAGCGCCCCGTGGACGAGCTGCACCTGTGCGTTGTAGGCGGCGACCACCAGGAGGTCTGCCTGGCCCATCGGCCGGGCCGGTGCCCCGGCGTCAGCGACCCACGGCAGGCCGAGGTGCAGCTCGACCTGACGGACGACCTCCGCCGCCTCCTCGGGGGAGGACGTCGCATGATCCGTGTGCTCGACCAGTACACACCCGACTCCCGGCGCCACTCCGCCGAGCAGCCGCGACCCCGCCGCCGGCGCCGTGGAGAGCCGGCCCTCGTAGGCGAAGGTGGAGACCGCACGGCACAGAGCCGGGTGCATCCGCCAGGTGTCCGCGAGGAAGTAGCCGAGATCGGCGGGCAGGGTGGCGTGTCCGTCGGAGAGCCAGCCGAGCGCCGATTCGTCGACCGGCTCGGGGTGGGTTCCCTGGGTGACCTGCGGAAGCTGCTGCGGATCCCCGAGGAGCAGCAGCCGCCGGGCTGCCTGCGCGACCGCCATCGTGTTCGCCAGCGAGAACTGCCCGGCCTCGTCGATGACGAGGAGATCGAGCGATCCGGGCGGCACATTCTTCCCGGTCATGGTCCAGGCCGTCCCCCCGATGAGGCACCCGCCGTCACCGGACACCAGGCGTGCCACGTCCGTGTCCGAGCGCTGCCCCCACGGGAGGTCGGCATCCATGTCCTTCGGCTTCTTCGCCACACGCCCGGGCGGGACGCCGGCGTCGACGGCGCGGCAGAGCAGGTTCTCGACGACCGCATGGGACTGCGCGACGACGCCGATCTTCCAGCCGTCCGCCACCAGCCGGGAGATCACGTCCGCACCGACATGCGTCTTGCCCGTCCCGGGCGGCCCCTGGACGGCGAGGTAGGACTCCGACAGGCGCAGCAGGGCCGCCGTGATCGCCTCGGCGTAGCCGCCGTCCCCGGGGCGGACGGCGGGCAGAGCGCCGCCGTCGAGGAGCCGGGGCGGCACGCGACGCAGAAGGTCCAGGGCGGGTCCGGCGGGGATGTCGGGCAGGGCGCGGCCCACGTGGGCGGCCAGGTCGAGCAGAGCTGCCTGGATGGACCCCGTCATGATCGGTTGGTCCGGTGCCAGGGCCACCGGCAGCTCACTGCGCTCCGGTGCACCGCGCCTCAGTTTCTCCCGGACGGTAGCCGTGGTCAGGCCGGTTCCGTCCTCGGCGAGGTCCACCACCTCGACCCCGAACCACCCGCCACGGCCGGGACCAGTGCTGTCCGTGCTGTCGGCGTCCTCGGGGACTGGGGCGTCGTAGAGGGTGAAGTACGAGCCCCCGGCCCGGAAGTCCGCGCCCGCCTCGAGCCGTGCGGTGACCGACAGGGTGCGCACGGGGTTGGACCGGGCCGTGGGCTTCTCCCAGTCGCTGATCACGTCGACGGTGCGGAAGGGCATCACCTCCCTGGACTGCTCCCACTCCGAGGTCGGTGCTCCGAGGCGGTCGAAGTGGGCCCACCAGAACTGCTTCCGCTCACGCCGGTGATAGCCGACGGCGGCGGCGACCAGGGCCACCGCACGCGGACCGGGCTCCATGGCAGCGGCCGGAGTCAGGCCCGCGAGATAGTCCTGGAGCTGCGTCTCCTCGGCCTCGGGTGGAGCCTGGGGAACGGCATCGGCAGCAGCATCGGTGCTGCTGCCGCCGGCGGGGTCCATCCCGGGTGAATCCGGACCAGCACCGGACGCGGACCGCGACGCCTCCTCGGACTCGGGTGCGAGCCCGAGGAGCCAGTCCCGCAGCTTCAGCGCGGAGAGGCAGTCGTAGCGGTTGTAGTCGCTGATGTCCTCGAGGATCGCCGCAGCCTCCTCGGCGTCACCGGCGTCGCGCGCGGTGCAGTAGGCGGCGTAGGCGACCACGGAGGCGCCCGCGTCCGTCACGTCCCCCGCGCGGAGGGTGGACCCCATGTACAGGGGTTCGAGCTTCTTGATGCTGTAGGACCGCTCGGAGATCCGGAGGCTGTGCCGCACGGTCTCGTAGAGATCCACCAGGACCCCCTCGCGCAGCAGCGTGTCCACGGCGTCCTCACCGATGATGTGCTGGAGCGAGAGCCGGCGCAGGGCGCTCTTCTCATAAGCGGCGTAGTGGTAGATGTGCAGGTCGGGATACTGCCGGCGCCGCTCGTCCACGTAGTCGAGGAACTGCATCAGGGCGGTACGTTCCTCGGCCCGGGAGTGGGCCCAGAAGGGCCGGAAGGGTGGTTCGGCGGAGGCGCCCGGCCCGGCGGCGGGCTGCTCGACGACGCCGAACAGGTACTCGAGGCCCCACCGCCCGTCCGCCGGGTCCTGCCACAGGGGATCGCCCTCGACGTCGAAGAAGATGTCCCCGGGGCTGGGCGCGGGGAGGGCGGCGAGGGTGTGCTCCGGCAGGATCCGGTAGGAGACGGAGTGCTCCGTCCCCTCAGTGTCCCTGGAGGAGACGCTGCCGTCCACGGCTCCCACACCGGTCTGCAGCCGTGCCTGGTCCCGCAGCCGGGTGAGGGACGCGTCGTCCGGTCTCGCGGGCATCGCCGCCAGCTGGTCGATCGTGGTGATGCCCTCACCCCGGAGCCGCGCCCGGCGGTCGCCGGTCATCGAGGCGACGAGCAGCAGGTCCCGCGCGGCGACCACCTGCTCGGCGCAGTAGTCGCACCGACCGCAGGCCGAGTGCCCGCCTTCGCCCCATGCCACCGGCGCGGACCCGCTGCGGTGCGCCTCGACGAGGTCGAGGAAGCGCGCCCGGCGCTCCCGGAAGACGGGCAGCAGGTCCGTGAGGCTGTGGGTGCTCCTCGACCGGTCACCGAGCACGAGTGTCACCTCCGGCGACGTCGGGATGCCGGCTGCCTGCAGCTGGTCCCCGTAGGCGGCGAGCTGCAGCAGCGCTCCCACCTTCGCGTGCCGGGCGAGCTTCGTGTCCCAGACCGCGTACGCTCCGTCCGCCTGGCGCACCAGGAAATCGGAGCGGCCGTGGAACGTGCCGTCGAAGAACGCCGCCTGGAACACCACCGACGCCCCTGAGCCGAGGGCAGTCAGGGACTCCTCGTGCTTGGCCGTGAGGGTGGCGCGATCCATCGAGTCCGCAGGTTCGACGTCGTACACGCCCCGCGGATTACCCGGCGACCAAATGCCGTGGTCGGCCACGAGCTCGTCGAGGATCCTGTGCTCGTGGACGTCGCCGAGGACGGCGGCCCGCTGCAGCATCCCGTCCGGGGCGAAGGAGGCCCGCGGGGCGCGCCCCAGCTTCTCGTCGAGGACGCGCAGCAGGCGGTAGCCGCACTCCGAGGCGGTGACGAGGTCCGTCGCCGAGAACACCAGGTCCCGCCGGTCGGAGCTGCCGTCGGCGTCGAGCAGGAACATGCGCCGGGTCCTTTCGTCGGGAGCGGCCAGTGGATCACGCACCTCCGACCTTCTGTGACGCAGGTCTCGGAACTGGTGCGTGCGGATTGCGGTGGATGGGACGACTTACCTGTGTACGACGCAGCTGAACGCAACGACAGTAAAGGATACGCATCATGGTCGAGACCGCTACCGCCCAGAAGTCCACCACCGGCTCCGAGTCCGCAGCGCCCGTCCGCAAGGGCCCCCTGCAGACCGACAAGGGCAGCACCACCATCGCCGAGACCGTCGTGCAGAAGCTCGCCGGTGTCGCCACCCGCGAGGTGCCCGGCGTCTTCGCGATGGGCAATGCAGCCCGCCGCGCCTTCAACCAGATCACCGAGCGCATCCCCGGCTCGCAGACGAACGTCAGCGGCGGAGTGAGCGTCGAGAAGGGCGAGCGCCAGGCCGCGATCGACGTGAGCATCGTCGTGGAGTACGGCAGCTCGATCGTCGAGGTCAGCGAGAACATCCGTCGCAACGTCGTCAACTCGGTGGAGCGCGCCACGGGGCTCGAGGTCCTCGAGGTCAACGTGAACGTCACCGACGTGCACCTGCCGGGTGACGACGACGAGGACGACTCGTCCAAGAGCGGCACCGAACTCGAGTAGCACCTGCGGCTCCGACCGTGCGGCGGGAGTACCCGCCGCACGGTGCACGGACCGACACCCCCCTCAGCCCACCAGACAGGACAGCATCATGTCGCGCAGCACCATCGGATTATTCGCAGGTCTCCTGCTGGGGATCGTCGCCGTCTTCGGCGGTTTCCTCCAGTTCATCGCCGTCGTCTTCTTCGCGGCGGTGGGCCTGCTCATCGGCCGTTACCTCGAGGGCAGGCTCGACGTCCAGGACCTGCTGAGCCGCCGCAGCTCGAAGGGCTGAGCGCCATGAGTACGCTCGCGGGCCCTGCGCCCGGTGTCCTCGACCCTGCCGGAAGCACGCACGGCGACCCCGCCACGAGGGGCACCCTCGTCACCAAGGAGAAGGTCCTGCGGAAGATCGCCGGACAGGCCGCCTCCGAACTGCCGTTCATCGGCGGACGGAGCGGAGGACTGCTCGGCCTCGGCGCCTCCGGCGACCTCGACGCCCGCCCGCAGGCCGAGGTCGACCTCGACGGGACCACGGCCTTCGTCTCGCTGACCGTCGCGATGCTCTACCCCACGCCGCTGCGTGCGGGTACCGAGCAGCTGCGCAGTCACGTCACGGAGGTCCTTGAGCGCACGACGGCGGTCCACGTGGGCCGTATCGACGTCACCATCGTCTCCCTCGAGACCGGCACGGCCGGTAGGGGAAGGAGCCTCGAATGAGCAGCACACCCACCCGGACGCTGAGGCGCCGCCCCAGCCGTACCGTCCCGGCCACCGTCACGGCGCTGGTCCTGGTCCTCGGCGGGGCCGCGCTCGCGTGGGCCGGTATCGCGGGACTGACCGGTGACACCACCCTCGCCGAGGGCTCGCTCGCGGCGGGTTCCGATCTCGCCTGGGGCTCGCCCGCCCTCTACGCAACCGTCGCGGTGTTGGCGGTCCTCGGGCTGGTGCTGCTGTTCGCGGCCCTGGTGCCCGGGCGACGCACGCTCCTGACGGCCGGATCCACATGGGGTGGACCCGAAGGGACGACGACGGTACTCAGCCGATCGGCGGTGGAGCGTTTCGCCGCCGCACGGGCGGAGCAGATCGATGGCGTCTCGTCGGCCAAGGGCAGTCTCCGGGGCTCCCGGCTGAAGCTGTCCGTCACGACCTATCTCCTGTCCACAGCTGATCTTCAGCAAACGGTCAGGAACGCCGTCCAGTCTTCAGTGGACGACCTGGGTCTGGAAACCGCTCCACGGGTCCGAACGAGTATCCGGACGGAGCACGATGACTGACCCGACGACCGACCTTCATCTGCGCCCCCAACCCACCGCTTCGGAAAGGACACGGCCATGAGGCAGTCACCCGCCGCACTCAACCGATCCTGGCTCGCCATCATCGGTGTGCTGCTCCTGCTCGGTGCCGCCGCACTCGTCGTGGCCACCGCAGGACTCCTCGGCACCGTGATCCCCGGCGCGGCCGCTCCCGAGAACGGGACACCACTGCTCGCCGTCGACCCTGCGGCGACCGCCGCGGCACCCGCCGTCCTCGGTGGCGCCGCCGGCGTCGGCGTCCTGCTGGCCCTCCTGGGGCTGGCCTGGCTCGCGGCGCAGGTCCCCAGGCGTCGTCGGACCCGGACCTACCGGCTCCACGGAGCCGAGGACAACGGGCTCGTCACGATCAACCCGGCCGTCCTCGAGGGAGCACTCAACGCGGACATCGAGCGCCTGCCGGGCGTGGAGAAGTCGCGGAGCGTGCTGCGGGGGAGTTCCACCGCGCCGGACGTCACCATCCGCACCACGGTGGACCACCGTGCGTCCATCGGCGCCACGGTACGCTCCATCCGCGGTGGCGCGGTCGAACGCCTCGCCGGATCGCTCGAGGCGATGCCCCGGACCGTCGCCATCATCGTCGACGTCAGCACCTCGACGTCGAGGACCAGGAACGTTACGCAGTAACGCCCGTCCCGGGATTTCCCGGGATCGGAGAACACCAGCAACCCAGCGGAAGGACACGCACATGAGCTTCATCGACAAGGCGAAGAACAAGGCCGAGGAACTGTCGGGCAAGGCCAAGGAGGCCGTGGGCGACGCCACCGACAACCACGATCTGAAGGCCGAGGGCCAGGCGGACCAGGCGTCGGCGACGACCAAGCAGGCCGGCGAGAACGTGAAGGACGCCGCGACGAACGTCAAGGACGCCTTCAAGTCCTGATCCTGTTCGGCTGAAGCCCCGGAGTGGACGGCTCCGGGGCTTCTCCGTGTCCGGCGTCGGGCACGGACGGGGCGGGATGGAAGAATTGGCGGTACCCACCTGAACCAGGAGCAGACCATGAATCCCCGCACGCTCTTCCGTACCGTCGCCGTGGCCGAGGCGGTGACCTGGGCCTTCCTCCTGCTGGGCATGTTCCTCAAGTACGTCACGCGCACCACGGAGGCCCTCGTGCCACCCGCGGGTGCCGTCCACGGCTTCGTGTTCCTCTGCTTCGTGGTGACCACGGTCTTCATCTGGATCAACCAGCGCTGGTCGGTGATGACGGGCCTGCTCGGCCTCGCTTCCGCGATCGTCCCCTTCGCGACCGTCCCCTTCGAGCGGTGGATCGAACGCCGCGGCCGGCTGGGCGGTGGGTGGCGCCTGGCCCCGGGTGCCGAGGCACCCCGGAATCCCGCGGAGCAGGTGCAGGCCTGGGTGCTGCGGAGCCCGCTCGTGGCCCTGCTCGTCGCGATCGTCGGGATCTCGGTCGTCTTCACCGTCCTGCTGCTCGTCGGCCCGCCCGGTTCGTCGAGCTGAGGCCGGCATGCTGGATCTCGCGGACACCACCGACGACGAACGCTTCTTCCTCCACAGCGGGCGGCGCTGGCGGAAGACCGATCCCAGCCTTCCCGCGGATGTGCGGGCCCGGCTGATGTCCCACCTCGGCCGCGGCCGCTCGGGCGTCCGCACCAGTGCCAAGGGTGACGACGGCGCAGCACTGCCGCGCGCGCGGCGGACCGTGCAGCTCGCGAAGGAGGGACTCGGCGAACGCGGGACCGCCTGGTGGGACCAGACCGCGGCCGAGCGCGAGGCCCGCTGGACCGCCGCCCTCGAGGAACTCGATGCCCTGCACCCGAAACGGCCCGAGCCGGCCGACCGGGTGGATCGCGCGGATCGGGCCCAGCAGTCGAACCACAGTGAGCACCCGGAGCGGGCCGAGCCTCCGAAGCAGCCGGGCCGCGCACAGGGCCGGACCGGGAAGCGCGACGGCGGTTCGGCCCCGCAACATCCCGGGCATGCCTGATCACCCGTCCGAGAGCGAGCTTCGGGCGGAGATCCTCCGCATCGCGGAGCAGCGCGGGCCGGAGAAGACGCTGTGCCCGTCGGACGCGGCGCGGAGTATCGGCGGCGGGACCTGGCGGGACCTCATGCCGGCCGCCCGCCGGCTGGCCTTCGACCTGGCCGCGGAGGGGCGGGTGGAGGTCACGCAGCACGGCGAGGGCGTGGACCGCGATGCCCGCGGTCCCATCCGGATCCGCTGGGCCGGCCCGCCCGGATCGGCGTGACCCTCCCGGGCGGGCGCTCGGCGGGACGGCCGGGACGTACGGAAGCCGCCGTCGGCACCGGTAGGCGCCGACGGCGGCTTCCCGCCACTCTGCCGAAATGCGGCTACGAGGCCTTCGCCGTGCTCCGGCGGACGGCGTAGGTTCCGCCCGCCGCGGCCACGAGGACCAGTCCGCCGCTCAGGGCGATCATGCCGGTGGTGTTCGACGAGGCCTCCCCGGCCACGCCGGTATCCGCGCCGCCGGACAGCATGGCGCCCATCTGGGTCCTGGCCAGGGTTCCGCAGAGCGCGGGGGAGGTGGCGCCCAGGGGGAGGTCCGTCGCAGCCGGCGCCGTCCCCACCGAATCGGTCTCGGCCGTGCAACCCGGGGTGCGCCCCCGGTCCTCATCCTGACGCGGGCCGGCCGCGTGGCACAGCGGCCGGCGGACCCGGTGCATGCCGTGACACCACCCGGATCGCCCGTGTCACTCCTGCGTGAACTGCAGGTCGGAGCCCTGCCACTCGACGGGTTCGGCGTGCATCGACCGGTAGGTGACCGCGGCGTCCCAGCTGTGGAAGAGCAGGTAGGTGGTGCCGTCGGGTGCCGTCGCGAGGTCCTGCCCGCCCGGCCCGATGTAGCGGTCCCCGCCGAACGAGTCGGAGGAGAGGATGGGCTCGGGGGACTTCTCCCACGGGCCTTCCAGTGCCGGGGCGGTTGCATACCCCACGTTGTACGAGCTGTCCCCGTAGAAGTTGCTGGAGTACAGGAGGGCGAAGCCGTCGTCGCGCGGGACCACGGTCGGCGCCTCGACCAGCAGGCCCTCCCAGTCCAGGGTCTGCTTGACGAGCTTCGTGGTCGGTCCTGCCAGCGCCAGGCCGTCGGCCGAGAGCGGTGCCGTCTGGATCCAGGTGTCCTTGTCGCAGCAGTTGCCGTCGTTCTTCCAGACGAGATTCAGGCCGGTGTCCGTGGCGAACGTGCTGGCGTCGATCGCGCCGCCCTCGTCCTCCGGGCACACCAGCATCCGGTCACCGGCCACCGTGAAGGGTCCCGCCGGATCGGTGGACGTCGCCGCGCCGATGCACTGGAGGGCGGGCTCGAAGTTCGTCGTGGTGAAGTACAGGACGAACTGCCCGTCCGCCACCTCGGTCACCTCGGGCGCCCAGGTCTTGCCCGGGATGGTCCAGGACGGCAGCTCCGGCAGGGCGTCGTCGTCGAGCATCTCCCACTCGAGGAGATCGGTCGACGTCGCGACCTGGACGTTCTTCCGGTTGCCGGCGGAGGCGTACGCGTAATAGACGCCGTCCACCTCGAGGATGTCCGGGTCCGCGAACTCCTCGTCGAGAACCCGGGTGGGGTTCGCCTCCTCGGTCGGGGCGGCGTCGTCGGGAGTGTCCGACGGCGAGCAGCCGGCGGTCGCTGCGGCGAGCGCACCGACCGCCAGCAGGCCGAGGACCCGGCGCAGGAGCGGAGGGATCACCCCTTGACCCCGGACCGTGAGACGCCCTCGATGATGAAGCGCTGGAGGAACACGAAGAGCGCGAGGACGGGAAGGCTGGCGATCACGGCACCGGCCATGAGGAGGTCGTACCGGACCGCGTTCGCCGACTGCAGCGTCGACAGGCCGGGGGGCAGCGTCTGCACCTCGGGTGTGAAGAGCACGTAGACGGGCCACAGGAAGTCGTTCCAGTTGCCCAGGAAGGCCAGCAGTGCGAGCGTCGCCATGGCGGGCTTGGCGAGCGGCAGGATGATCCGGGTGAACATCTGGAAGCGGTTGGCGCCGTCGATCCGCGCCGCCTCCTCCAGGTCGTCCGGCAGCGAGACGAAGAACTGCCGCATGAAGAACACACCGAACGCCGAGGCCGCCGTGGGTACGATGATCGCGATCAGCGAGTTCAGCCAGCCGAGTTCGCTGACGAGCAGGTAGTTCGGGATGACCAGGATCACCGGGGGGACCAGCAGGGTGGCGACGATGACCGCGAAGACGATCTTCTTCCCACGGAAGTTCATCCGTGCCAGCGGGTACGCGGCCAGCGACGCGGTGACCACGACGAGCGCGGAGTGGATGATCGCGGCCAGCATGCTGTTCGCGAACCACCGCAGGACCGGCGTGTTGGTCCCTGGCGCGAGGATCTCCTTGTACGCGTCGAGCGAGAAGGGATTCGGGATCCACGACGGCGGGATCGCTGTCGCCTCGCTCCGCGTCTTGAACGACGTCACGATCATGAAGATGAGCGGGCTGACGAAGATCAGCGCCACCAGCGCGAGGAGGACGATTTTCAGGACGGTCCGGGGCTGGAGCCTGCGCTGCGGCTTCTCCGCAGGGCCGGCCCCCCGGGGGGTGCGTGTCTCGACACTCGAGCTCATCGGGCGTCCTTCCGTTCGCGGAACAGCCAGAAGACCACGAGGCTCAGGCAGATGAGGAAGAGGGTCAGGACGTAGCTCATGGCGGCTGCGCTGCCCATCTGGAAGTTACGGAGGCCCGTGTCCGCGATCTGGTAGATCGCGGTGCGGGTCTCCCTGCCCGGGCCGCCCTGGGTGATCAGGTAGGACTGCCCGAACATGTTCACCGACGCGATCAGCGTGGTGAGGGTCACGAAGGACAGCACCGGCCGGAGTCCTGGCAGCGTCACATTGACGAACTGCTGCCACGGACTGGCCCCGTCCATGCGGGCGGCCTCGTAGAGCTCCGAGGGGATGTCCTGCAGGCCGGCCAGGTAGATGACGGCATTGAAGCCGAGGGTCCACCACACGGTCACCCCGACGAGGGCCACCCAGGCGGCCGGGGTGGAGGTGGTCCAGGCGATGTCGTCCGGCAGGCCGATCAGGCCGAGGTAGTAGTTGACGAGGCCGATGTTGTTGTCGAGCAGGTAGCGCCACATCACGGCGACGACGGCGACGCCCAGGACGTAGGGCGCGAAGTAGATGGCGCGGAAGAAGTTGCGGCCCGGGAACTTCTTCGCCATGAGCAGTGCCACGGCGAGCGGGATGGTGAGCAGGAGCGGCACGCTGAACAGGGTGAAGATGCCGGTGGCGCGCATCGATCCCCAGAAGTTGGTGAACTGCCCGCTGCCGGACCGGAAGAGCTCGGCATAGTTCTCGAGGCCGACGAAGGGCTTGAGCGGGCGCGTGTAGTCCCAGGTGTGCAGGCTGATCCAGGCGCCGAAGACGATCGGGACGAGCACGAAGGCGATGAACAGGACCAGGTACGGGGCCAGGAAGAGCCAGGGCGTGGCTGCCGCCTGCTTGCGGATCTCACGGGACGGCGACGCCGTCCCCGGCGGGTGCCCCCTTGCGTGCGGGGGCACCCCCTTCTCGTTCCCTCAGCGTGGTCATGGTGCTTACTCCCCGAACGACGCTTTGTTCTCTTCCATGAGCTTCGAGGCGTTGTCCGCTGCCTCGGTCATGGCGTCCTCCGGCGACTCCTCGCCGAGGACGGCCTTGCTGACGGCGACCTCGAGGGTCTCCGTCTGCACGGCCCCGATGCCGGGGACGGCCGGGAGGAACCGCATGGAGTCGATCTGCTCGGCGATGGGAGCCTGGGGGAGGCCCTCGAGGGCGCCGGCGGCACGGACGGACTCACGGGCGGGGATCATGCCCGAACCGGCCCATTCGGCCGAGTTCTCGTACGACGACGAGGATGCCGGCGTCGCCGACGACTGGTTCGCCGGGGCGACGCCGTTCCCCCTGACCATCACCGTCCCGTATCCGCCGGAGTCCGTCCGATCCGGCGTGAACGACACGACCTTCCACCCCGTGGTCTGGTACCGGCGGACCCTCACCCGGGCGGACTTGGTCGAGAGCGGGAGGTCCGCAGCGGACGACCGTCTGCTGCTGCACTTCGGTGCCGTCGACTACCGGGCCACGGTCTGGATCAACGGCGCCCTCGTCGGGACCCACGAGGGCGGCCAGAGCCCTTTCAGCTTCGACATCACCGAGCATGCGGCCGCCGCCGCCGAGCTGTCCCTGGTGGTGCGAGCCGAGGATGATCCGCACGACGTCGCCCAGCCCCGCGGCAAGCAGGACTGGCTGGAGGACCCCCACGTCATCTGGTACCACCGCACCACGGGCATCTGGCAGCCGGTCTGGCTCGAATCCGTGCCGGCCGCCTTCATCGAGGGCGCCGTCTGGGAGCCGGACGTCCCGAAGGGATCGGTCCGCCTCGAGCTCGAACTCTCGCCGCAGCGGCACACCGCCCGGACCGTGCGCGTGGACCTCAGCTATGCGGGCCATCCGCTCGGCAGCTACACGGCATCGGCCTCGCAGCCCCGTGTCGTCCTCGACTGCGTCATCCCGCACCAGGCCAACGGCCAGGCCTACGAGTCGCTGCTGTGGTCGCCGGAGGATCCCCGCCTCATCGACGCGACGGTGGCCCTGCTCGACGGCGACGGGTCCGTCGTCGACGAGATCTGGTCCTACTTCGGCCTGCGCAGCGTCGGTACCGCCGGGCGCCACTTCCTGCTCAACGACCGCCCCTACTACGTCCGCTCCGTCCTGGAGCAGGGCTACTGGCCGGAGTCGCTCCTCGCGGCGCCCGACGCGCACGCCCTCCGCGAGGAGGTGCAGCTGATCAAGGACCTCGGCTTCAACGCGGCGCGCCTCCACGAGAAGGTCGAGGACCCGCGCTTCCTGTACTGGGCGGACCGGCTGGGCCTGCTCGTCTGGGGCGAGATGGGCAGCACCTTCGAGTTCTCGCCCACCGCCATGGAGCGGGTCTCCCGCGAGTGGGTCAGCGTGGTCCAGCGTGACAGGTCGCACCCCTGCATCGTCACGTGGGTGCCGCTCAACGAGAGCTGGGGGGTGCAGCAGATCGCCCACAGCGCCGAGCAGCGCCACTTCGCCCAGGCCATGTACCACCTCACCAAGGCCCTCGACGGCTCCCGACCCGTCATCTCCAACGACGGCTGGGAGCACGTGGAGTCCGACCTCTTCACGGTCCACGACTACGCCACCACCTACGAGGACCTCCATGCGAGCTACCGGGATGCTGCCGCGTTCGACGCCGTGGCCCGGGGAGTGGGACCGGCGGGCCGCCGGCTGAGCGTGCTGCCGGACCTGCCCCGGGCGGAGCCCGTGATGGTGTCCGAGTTCGGCGGGATCCTCTACGCGCCGAACAGCCCCATCGAAACGTGGGGCTACTCCACGGCGGACTCCGACGAGGACTTCGCCCGGCGCCTGCAGGCGCTCTTCTCCGCGCTCTACGACAGCCCGGTCCTCTCGGGCTTCTGCTACACCCAGCTGACCGACACGCTGCAGGAAGCCAACGGACTGACGGACGAGAACCGGAAGCCGAAGCTACCGGTGGCCGAGATCCGGAAGATCGTCATGGGACCGACCTGGAGGGAACACGCATGAGCGACATCGCAGCAGGGACGCCGCCCCGGGAGATCCCGGTACCGGAGGGCGCGTCCCCCGAGGCGACCGCCGCCGCGCAGGGGCTCTACACCCGCGGGGTGATCGCGCAGCAGGGCGCCTTCACGCGCGAGTGGGCCGCGGGGATGCGCGAGGACATCGATGCCGCCCTCGCCGAGGCACTCGCGCGGCCGGACGGCGCCGTGGGCCGTGGCCCGAAGCGGCACTACGTGGAGATCCACCCGGAACAGCTGCGCGGCTGGGTGGATCTCGTGGACCACCCGTGGGTCCGCATGGTCAGCGAAGCAGTGCTCGGCCCGGACTACGAGATCGTGGAGCTCGGGTTCGACGTCCCCGGGCCCGGGGCGGTCAATCAGCCGTGGCACCGCGACTTCCCCATGCCGGCGGAGACCAGGAAGCACGGGCGGCTCACTTCGCTCGCCTTCAACCTCACCGCGGTGGACACCGAGGAGGACATGGGGCCCTTCGAGGTGGCGCCGGGGACGCAGTGGGACCTGCCGGAGGGCTTCGACCACGAGATGTTCCCGCCGAAGTCCGCCTACCCGCGGTACGAGGCCCTCGCCGAGCGGAAGTATCCGCGCATGGGTGACATCTCGGCGCGCTCCGCGCTGACCATCCACCGCGGCACGAAGAACGAGTCGCAGAAGTCCCGGCCGGTCCTGGTGCTCGGCGTCGACGCGCCGGGAGCCGGGAACGCGGAACACCACTCCATGGCCGTGACGAAGCCGTTCTTCGACGCACTGCCGGAGCGTGTGCGGCGCCATGTTGTGTGCCCGGTCGTCGACGAGCTGACGCCGATCACGCAGAAGCACTCCATCGAGGGCCTCATGATGGGCGAGGCCTGACAGCCTCCCGGAGTACGACGACGACGGCTGCGCCCCCGTGGGTGCCGCCGTCGTCGTTCCCGTGCCCCGCGCCGTGGCGGGTCGATCCTCGCTCCGGACGACGCCCGGCCTACCGGCGGGCGAGCTCCGGATGGTGGAGCTCGGTGACGTCCGGGTGCGCGCGGACGCGTCCCTTCAGGACGTTCGAGCCGTACGAGGACAGCATGGGGTTCTCGGGGTCGTCCGAGATGCCGCGGGCGGCGGCACGCAGTTCCGCCGTCAGCGGTACCGGCTCGATCACGGCATCCAGGCGGGGCGACCAGAAGAACGGGATGGCGTAGCGGTCGACGCCGGGGGCGGGCGCGGTGACGCGGTGGACGGTCGCTGCGAGGTAGCCCTCGGTGGCGACCTCGAGCATCTCGCCGAGGTTCACCACGAGGGCGCCCGGGATCGGCGTGACGGGGACCCACTGCCCGGTCCCGTGCGGGAGGACCTCGAGGCCCCCGACGGCGTCCTGCAGCAGAAGCGTCACGAAGCCGTAGTCGGCGTGGGAGCCGACGCCCTGCGAACCGGCGCCCTCGACCACGCCGCCCACGTAGTGCACGAGCTTCGCCATCCACGCGGGTGAGCCCTCGAACGGCCCCGCGAAGTAGTCCTCCGGCAGGTGGAGGGCGACGGCGATGGCCGAGAGCAGTTCAGCGCCGACCCGGGACATGAGGGCGGCCCACTCCATGGCCCGGACCTCGAGCTCCGGCAGTGCCTCGCGCGGCCACAGGTTCGGGCCCTGCAGGAGCCAGTAGGGCTCGTTCGCGGGGTGGTCGGTGACGGGCTCGCGTTCGGGGGAGAAGTCGATCTGCTCCCGGGCGTCCGGTCGGCCGCGCGTGATCTCGGTGCCCAGTCCGGCGTAGCCGCGGAAGTGCGGTGAGGTGCGGTTGAGGATCGTCAGGCGTTCCTCGAGCGGCAGGGCGAAGAAGCGGCGGGTGATGTCGAAGAGGTCGTCGACCTGCCCGGGCGCCGCGCCGTAGTTGACGATGTGGAAGAAGCCGACGGTGTGGGCGGCGTTGCGCAGTTCCTCGATGAAGCCGGGGGTGAAGGAGCCATCGGTGGAGCGTGCGCTGCTGAGGTCGAGTGTGGGGATCTGCCCCGGTGTGTGCTGCATCTGCAGGAGATTACGCCTCGGCGAAAGACGCGCCCGCGTTTCCGTTACGCCGTATTGCGCTCCTCATCCGGGTCCCTGAGACCGGCCAACGCGCGCACCAGGCGGAGGCCGCCGTCGGACCCCGGCCAGTGGCGCCGCAGTGCGTCCGGGCCCGCGGAGCGCACCACCGCGCGGAGCACGACGGCGATCAGGACGAGGTCGTCCGCGTACCCGACGACGGGCAGGATGTCCGGAACGAGGTCGATCGGCAGCAGGAGGTAGGCGAGCAGCCCCAGGAGCAGCAGGCGGCTCCGCCGAGGCAGTGCACGGTCCGCGGCGAGCCGCCGGACGAGCCGGAGGATGTCCGGGGCGAGGCGCAGTGCGTCGGTCAGCGAGAGCACGTCCGGGTGTCGCCGTGCGTAGACCGCGAGGCAGGCGAGGAAGAGGGCGTAGGCCAGCACCAGGGCGACGACGACCGACAGGGCGGCATGCCGGTCCACGGGTTCAGGCCGCCAGGGCAGCGCGGAGGACGGCGGAGATACTGCCCGTGATCTGCTCCTCCGTGACAGCCTCCGGATCGGCTGCGCACTCCACGGCCATGCCGTTGATGGTGGCCAGCAGGATCGTCGCGAAGACGGTGTAGTGCTCCGGGTCGGAGGGCGCGCCGAACGGTGCGGCCCGCTCCGCGAGGGTCGTGGCGAGCAGTGAGCGGCGGTTGCGCCGGTGCTCCCTGAACACGGCGCCCACGTCGGGGTCGCGACCCGCCTGGAGTGCGAACTCGACGACGAGCGCATGCCACCGCTGTTCGCGCAGGACGCCGCGGGCGAGATGACGAGCTGTCCGCGCGATCGTCTCGTCGAGCGAGGTCAGGTGGTCGAGTTGGCTGAGGACGTCCGCGGCGGTATCGGCGAGGCGTTCGCCCAGGAGGGTCGCGAACAGCTCCTGCTTGGACCCGAAGTTCGAGTAGACGGCGCCCTTCGTGTAGCCGGCGCGCTCGGCGATGGTGTCGAGCCGGGCTGCGACGTAGCCGATCTCCTCGAAGACCTCCAACGCGGCCGCGAGCAGTCCCGCACGCACGTCCTCCCGGCGCGGTCGGCGGCGTGGTCGTCCGGCCGTGGTGTCCGGCATGTCCTTCTGCGTGGTCATCTGCCCTCCTGCAAAGACGATACCATTGGTACTGAATACCGAAAGTATTGAAAATCGAAGGATGCCATGACCCTCTTCCCGCTCGCGCACCGGCCGGATCCCTCCGCGGACGCGCCCCCGGCCGTCATCGTCGACGGCCTCACCCTGCAGGCAGGGAAGAGCACCGTCTTCGAGGGCATCTCCTTCACCGTTCCTGCCGGTGTCCTCGCGGTCCTCGCCGGCCCGTCCGGCACGGGCAGGACCGCCCTTGCGCTCGCACTCGCCGGCCGGCTCGCGCCCTCCGGCGGCCGCCTCTCGGTGCTCGGCCTCGCCCTCCCGCGCCGGGCCGGTGCCGTCCGGCGGCGGGTCGGGATCGCAGCCAACGCCACGGTGGTGCCGCTCGACGAGACCCTCACCGTGCGGCACCACGTGGCCGAGGCACTCACGCTCGCCGGCCCCTGGTGGAAGCCCGCAGCCTCACCCCGGCAGGTCGACAGGACGATCTCCGCGGCCAATGACCTGCTCGGCGCGCTCGAGGACGCCTTCGGCGATGATCCCGCTGCCGCGTCCCTCCACCAGGCCAGGCTCCATCGCGGCGAGCTGATCCGGGACACCGCGCCGATCGCGCGTTTCACCCTCAGCCTGCTCCTCGCGCTCATCCCCTCTCCCGACCTGCTCGTCGTCGACGACGTGGACCAGCTCCGCACCGTCGGGGAGCGGCGGGCCGCCTGGGCAGCGCTGCTCACCGTCGAGCGCACGGCCCGCGCCGGCTCGGGCGCCCTGACCGTCGTCGCCACCTGCCAGGAGCGGCGTGAACTCGACGACGTCCTCGACCCGATGCATCGGGTGAGCGCCCTGCCCCTTCGGCCCGTCGCCGTGCAGGTCCTGGCGACTCCCGCCGCGCCCGCCCCCACTCCAGCGGCCTCCCTCGCTCCCTCGGAACCCACCCCAGAAACCAGGTGACGCGTGTTCTCCCTGATCCGCACCGAACTCTCCCGCTTCCGCACCACCCTGCTGTCCAGGGCCGCGCTCATCGTGATCGCCGTCATCCCCGCCCTCTACGGCGGGCTCTACCTCGCGGCCAACTGGGATCCGACGGGCAACCTCGAGCACCTGACGGCCGCGGTCGTGAACGAGGACCAGCCCGCACCGGCCACCGGACCCGACGGCTCGGACACCACGGTCTCGGCCGGCGAGGACCTCGCCGCCTCGCTGACCTCCTCCGGCGACGCCGGCTTCACCTGGGTCGCGGTGACCCGGGCCGAGGCGGAGGATGGCCTGCAGGACGGGACCTACGCGGCAACCCTCGACATCCCGGCCGACTTCTCCTCCCGCCTCGCCTCGCTCGGTGGTGACTCACCGGATCAGGCGATGCTCGACATCACCACCGACGACGCCGACAGCTTCATCGTCGGCCAGGTGGGCAACACCGTGGCCGCCACCCTGCAGCGCCAGGTGCAGTCGGGCGCCACCGAGGACTACCTCGACGGCATCTACCTGGGCTTCTCGTCCCTGCACGGGAAACTGGTGGAGGCGGGCGAGGGCGCGGACAAGCTCGCCGACGGCGCCCGCAGTGCGGACGAGGGATCCGCTTCCCTCGTCGTCGGCCTGGGGGACATCGTGGACGGGACCGCGCAGCTGTCCACCGGCAGCGCGCAGGTCGCCGCCGGTGCTGCGGACCTCGCGGCCGGGTCCGGTGAACTCTCAGGTGGCCTGGCCGGCCTCGACGCCGCCACGGCGGACCTCGTCCCGCAGTCCCGGCAGCTCTCCGACGGTGCGGCCGCGGCCTCCGCCGGCGCGGCGACCCTGCGCGACGGCGCCGCACAGCTGGCTACCGGAGCGCAGTCCGTCGCCGACGGCGCCACGGCACTCGCCCCGTCCGCCTCCGCCCTCGCGGACGGCACCCGGCAGGTCGCCGACGGCGTCGGTCAGGTGGGGCAGGGTGCCTCGGCACTGTCCGCAGGTGCCGGCCAGGTCCAGGGCGGCGCCGAGCAGGCGGCCGCCGGGTCGAGGTCGGTGGCGGACGGGCTCGCCCGTCTGCAGCAGACCTTCGACGCGCTCACCGACGCCGAGCGACTCACGGCACTCCAGCAGCTCGCCGCAGGAGCGGACGCCGCGGCAGTCGGGTCGGAGCAGGTGGCCGCCGGTGCCGGGACCCTCGCGTCCTCGGCGTCGGACCTCGCCGCCGGCGCGGACGCCGCGGCCACGGGTGCGTCCACCGTGGCCGACGGAGCGGGGAGCCTCGCGACGGGCGCGGGGCAGCTCGCCGCCGGCGCCACCGACGCGTCGGCAGGGGCCGCGCAGGTCGCCCAGGGTGCGGCGGACCTGGCCGACGGGCTGGGTCAGCTCGACGCCGGCACTGCGACGCTCGCCCGGAACACCCCGGCCCTCCGCGACGGGATCGTCGCGGCGTCCGACGGCGCGGACACGCTCGCCGCCGGAGCGTCGACGCTGAGCACGGGTGCGGGCGACGTCGCCGGCGGGGCAGCAGTGCTGGCCGACGGGTCCGGCGAGGCCTACGACGGCGCCACGAGCCTCGAGGGCGGGCTGGGCTCCCTGTCGACGGGCTCACAGGACCTCGCGCAGCAGCTCGGCGAGGGGGCGGGCCAGGTGCCCGACCCCGACGCCGCGGAGCGGGCCGAGCTCGCTTCCGTGGGAGCCTCACCCGTCTCGATCGAACGGACGCACGCCAACGCGGTGGACGCCTACGGCGAGGGCATGGCGCCCTACTTCATCCCCCTGGCGCTCTGGGTCGGCGGGATCGTGACCTACACCGTCCTCCGCGCCGTCTCGCCGCGGGCCCTGGCCTCCTCGGCGTCGTCCTGGCGCGTGTCCGCCGCCGGGTACCTGCAGGGCGCGCTGTTCGCCGTGCTCCAGGCGGGGGTCCTGCTCGCGATCCTGCTGGCCGGCCTCGGCCTGACCACGCCGCACCCGGTGGGCCTGGTCGCCTTCGCCGTCCTCACGGCGCTCGTGTTCACGGCGATCCACCAGGCGCTCGTCGGGCTGCTCGGCGGGGTGGGGCGGCTCGTGGCGCTCGTCCTGCTGATGCTGCAGCTGACCTCCGCCGGGGGCACCTATCCCGTCGCGACGGAGCCCGGCTTCTTCCAGATCCTCAGCCCGCTGCTGCCCATGACGCACGCCGTCACCGGGCTGCGGCACCTCATCGCGGGAGGCGACACCGGCATCGTCTGGGCGTCCGTCGCCCAGCTGCTGATCGTCTTCGTCCTCGCCGCCGCCCTCTCCGTGTACGCGTCGCACCGGCGTCGTTCGTGGACCCTGGAGAAGCTCCACCCCAGCCTGTCGATCTGACAACAGTCCTCCACAGGTGTGCCGTCCGCCTGCGGCGGCCGGTCAGGAGCTTATAGGTTGGAGGGGCATGTCCGAGCAGTTCCTCCACCAGGAAGGCACCATCCCATGATCTTCATCGTCGTCAAGTTCACCGTGAAGCCCGAGTGGAGCGACCGCTGGATCGACCTCACGCGTGACTTCACCGAGGCCACCCGCCGCGAGCCGGGCAACCTCTGGTTCGACTGGTCACGCAGCGTCGAGGACCCCAACCAGTTCATCCTCATCGAGGCGTTCCAGGACGACGCGGCCGAGGCACACGTCAACAGCGACCACTTCTCGCAGACCATGAAGGACATGCCGCAGGCGCTCGTCGAGACGCCGGAGATCATCAGCGAGCGGATCGCCGCCGAGGGCTGGGGCCGCATGGGCGAGCTGACGGTCGAGTAGCGCCCGGACGTCAGACGGCGTCGGGCGCCACCGCGGGGAGGGCCTGCTCCATGATGAAATCGTCCTCGAAGCGGTCCCCCAGCCGAAAGCGCTTGGTCCCCACCACGTCGAAGCCGTGCTTCCGGTAGAACCGGAGGGCGCGGGCGTTCTCCTGGTTCACGCCGAGCCAGATGCCCGGGAGGCCGGACCCGGCGGCGTGCTGCAGCGTGGCCTTCATCAGGGCCGATGACGAGCCGCTGCCGTGCAGGTCGGGGTGGACGTAGAACTTGCTCAGTTCCGCCGTCGGAGTGAGCGAGAGGGCCGCGAGCACGTCCGCGTCCGACGGCTGATCCAGGACCACCATGCTCCAGCCCATCACCCGGTGCCCCTGGCGGATGCACAGGACGGTGTGCCCCGGCCGGGCCAGCACCTCGGCGAAGCGCTCTTCCGAGAGCTGCGTCTCGATGTGCCGCTGGATCTCCTCCGGTGGGGAATCGGGCGGGCAGGCCAGGGGGAACGTGACGGCGGCGCAGACGGCGAGGGCCGCCGCGTCGGCGACGGTCGCCGTCGTGATGTCGATGCTCATGCACCAAATCTAGGACGAACGGCAGCAGGACGCGGACACGGGGTCCACGTCCTGCTGTCATTCGTCCACGGCGTCCGTCGGTTCCGGCGGATGCTTGCGCCGGTGCCGTTCGTCCTGCTCCGTTCGTCCCGGTCCGTTCGTCCCGGTCCGTTCGTCCCGGTCCGTTCGTCCCGGTCCTGCGGACGCACGGCACCGGAACGCCGGGGGCGGCGCCGCCGTGAGCGGTTACTCGACGACGGGCAGGCCGTCGCGGGTGAGCTTCCAGTTCTCCTCGAAGAACGTGCTCGGATCGATCGTGCCCTCGGCGATCAGGTAGTCGATGAGCAGCTGACGGATCTCCGTGGTCTGGTTGACGAGGACCGGAGCCGTGGCGATGTGCGGGAAGTTCCCGCCGCCGGACTGCCGGTAGTTGTTCGTCGCCACCGCGAACCGCTGCGCGGGATCGATCGGCGCACCGGCGTAGCTCAGGTCGACGATGCGCTGTCCCACGGGCCGGCTGATGTCGATGTCATAGCTGACGCCGGACATCATGTCGTAGTTGTAGTCCGGCGTGCCCGCGGCATTGGTCAGCGTGGCCGGGTCCACCGGAGCGCCGACGGCGGTCTGGGTGAAGTACTTGGCCGAGTACTCGAGGTAGTCCTTGACCTGGGCGCCGGTCATCTCGACGCCGAACAGGGTGTTCGGGAAGACGTACAGGCCGGCCATGTCGCGGATGGTGACGGGCCCCTCGGGGATCACCGCCGCGCGGTTGAAGGGCGCGACGATGGACAGGACCGGCAGGTCGGCGTTCGGGGTCCCGTCGAGGGCCGTGTCGACGGCCCTGGCCTGGACGTCGTTGACGAAGTCCATGACGGCGGTGTCGCGGAAGCGCGAGTCGGCCGCTGACATGGTCTCCGTCGCCGTACCGATGGCCGTGTTGACGTAGTCGATCGTCGTCCGGTGCTGCTCGGCCGCGATCGCCGAGATCTTCGGGTCGGCAGGCACGGTGTTGGAGTTCAGCAGCTCGGAGTTCGCCGACGCGACGTCCCACTGGCCCCGTACCTTGACGAGCTCGAAATCCATGACGGACAGGCGCATGCCCCAGTTCTTCGGCTCGGTGAGCAGGACTTGCTCACCGGTCTGCCGGTTGGTGACGAACCGCTCCGGGATCTCCTGGTGCTCGTGACCGGCGAGGATCGCATCGATGCCCGGCACCTGCTCGGCGATCAGCGTCGACGCGTTCTCGATCGGCAGGTCGCCGCCGTAGGAGGACGTGCCCGAGGGGCCGGAGTGCGAGCTGACCACGACGACGTCCGCTCCCGCGGACTTCATCTCCGGAACGTACTTCCTCGCCTGCTCCACCATGTCGAGGAACTCGAGCTGCCCGTCGACGTTGTTCCTGTCCCAGATGGCGCTGCCGGGCGTGGTCAGCCCGAGGATGCCCACCTTGATGGGCTTCTGGCCCTTGAGCTTGAGCGTCTTGATCACGTAGGGCGTGAAGGCGTCCCCGCCGGTGGTCGCGTCCTTGACGTTGGCACCGAGCAGCGGGAAGTCGAGCTGCTCCTCGTAGGTGCGCAGGAGCGGCAGCCCGTAGTTGAACTCGTGGTTGCCGAGCGTGGTGGAGTCGTAGCCCATGGCGTTCATCGCGGCGGCCATGGGGTGCATCTCGCCGGTCTCGTCCACCGGCTGGGTGGTGGCGTAGTAGTCCGTGAGGGACGTTCCCTGGATGGTGTCGCCGTTGTCGATCAGCAGGGTGGACCCGGCGCCGCGGTCTGCGCGGACCTGGTTCACGAGCGTCGAGATCTTGGCGATCCCGACGTCGTTCCCGGCGGCGTCGTCGTAGTCGGCGTTCTTGAAGTAGTCCCAGTTCTCGATGTAGCCGTGGAGATCGCTGGTGCCCATGACGGTGATCGAGACCGTGTTGTCCTTGGGTCCGCTCTTGCCTCCGCCGGGTGCGGCGGTCGCTGCGGGTGCGAGGGTGAGGGCGGCGGCGCAGCCGACGGCAATGGCTGTGAGTGCGCGACGGTGCCCTCGGTTGAGGCTGTGTGACACGGTGAATCAGCTCCTGTTGGTGTGCGGTGGCGTCAGCATACCGGTGACCGATGACACACTGGTGACCGGGACATGACGGCGGATGAACGCCGGATGTCCGCCGCCGAGGACCGGCGGCGGACCGGTCCCCCCACCCGCTCGAGGTCAGGGAGGACCACCAGTGACGACGACGCCGGAGCATCAGGACGAGTACCGCGAGGACCTCCTGAGCGCAGGATACGAAGCGCGGACGCTCCCGCTGGCGAGCGACGACGAGGGCGAGGTGGTGGCGACGCTCGTCCGGCGTCGCACCGCGGGGACCTCGCGCCGGGCGGTCCTGTACGTGCACGGCTTCGTGGACTACTTCTTCCAGACGAACCTCGCCGATGCCTGGCTGGAGGCCGGGTTCGACGTCTACGCACTGGACCTGCGCAAGTACGGCCGGTCGCTCCGCGAGCACCAGACGCCGAACTACATCACCGCGCTCGAGCACTACGACGAGGAACTCGACGCTGCGGCACGCATCATCCGGGAGGACGAGGGCCATGACGTCCTCGTGGTGATGGGGCACTCGACCGGTGGCCTCATCACCACGCTGTGGGCGCACCGGCGGCGCGGCCGGGGGATCATCGACGCGCTCGTGCTCAACAGCCCCTGGTTCGACCTCAACGCGAGCGTGTTCCAGCGCACCGTCGGGACCGCCGCGGTCCACCGGATCGGCGCGCTCAAGCCCCGCACCGTCGTCGGCACGCTCGGGTCCGCGTACGGGCGCTACCTCCACAGCGGCAGCGGAGGGGAGTGGACCTACGACCTCGCGTGGAAGCCGCACGGCGGGTTCCCCGTGGTGGCCGGGTGGCTCGCCGCCGTCCGGCGAGCCCACGCCGAGCTCAACCGCGGGCTAGCCGTCGACTGCCCGGTCCTCGTGGCCTGTTCGGACGCGACGTCGAACCCGGTGAAGGAGCCCGCCAGGATCTCCTCGACGGACGTGGTGCTCGATGTCGCGCACATCGCTGCCCGGTCGCCGCGCCTCGGGCGCCACGTCACGCTGGTGCGGATCCGTGGGGGCATCCACGACCTGGCCCTCTCGCCCGAGCCGGCCCGCTCGGAGTTCTTCACGGAGCTCGCGCGGTGGCGGGACACGTATGTGCCGGAGGCCGGCACCGCGCCGTGAGCCGTTCCCTGCCGTGAGCCGTTCCGTGCGGTGAGGTGAGGTCAGGTGAGGGGGTGGGGCGTGTCGTGAGGTGACGCCGGACGACGGCGGCGGCTCAGGCGAAGCGGCGCATCGCGAGGCGTTCGGCGAACGCCTGCTCCTCGCAGAGCGACGAATGCGCCAGGGTGAAGATCCGGGCGTCGGACCGCAGCTGCCCGATCAGGGCGAGCGCCGTGCGGGCGTCCAGGTCAGCGGCGAGCAGCAGTGCTGCCGTCGCCTGGACCCGCCCCGCGCCGGCGGTCGCCGCGGCGCTCCGCAGCCCGGCGACGGCGTCGTGCCACTGGGTGGGATCCGCACTCCGGAAGGAGCGCTCGATGACGAGGATGCGCTCGTCGAGCAGATCGGTGAAGCGCGAGACGAACGACGCCGCTGCGCGCGGCGAACCGATGTCGGCAGCAAGCCGGGAGACTGCTGCCGTGTCGATGATGGGCTGCATCTCGGGTCCTTTCGAACTGTGCGGACCGACGGGTGGACAGGACTCGGGAGGGCCGTGTCCAGGTCCCCACCGGGATGCCCAGTCTTGCGCGGCTACGTGAAGCTGGGGCGCAGGAATACTCGGGTTTTCATCAAGAAGCGGAGGGGACCGTCCGCCGACCCGCCCTCATCGACCGCCGCGGTTGACGTCGTAGGTCAGCACGGCGAACTGTCCCTGCTGCTCCACGGTGCGCAGGACGAGCCGGTCCGCCCCGACCCGGAGCGGCAGCAACGGCGCCCCGCCGGCGAGCGCGGCGGGTGCGACGGCGAGCTGGATCTCGTCCAGCAGCCCGGCGGAGAGGAACTGGCCGGCCAGGTCGCCGCCGCCGACCACCCAGATGTCCCGCGCGCCTGCCGCTTCGCGGATCCGGTCGATCGATGCGCGGACGTCGCCGGAGACGAGCCGCACGTCGGCTCCCTCGGGGATCGGCAGGTCCCGGGAGGTGAAGACGAACGTGGGGCGCTCGCCGTACAGCGTCGGCCACTTCCCGGGGTCCTCGATCAGCCCCTCGAAGGCGAGCACCCATGCGTAGGTCGTCGACCCCTCCACCAGGACACCCACGGAGTCGAGGAAACGCTCGTGGTGTTCCGGCGGCGGGGGCTCCACGGCGAACAACCAGTCCAGCGAGTCGTGCTCGTCCGCGATGAAGCCGTTGATCGAGGTGGCGGTGGAGAAGATGATCCGGGTCACGCGTCATTGCACCACGCAGCTCCGACGATCAGCACCCACGGCCAGGCGTCGCCAGGCGCCGGGCTGCCCTTCGCCGCTGGTCGGCCCGAACCCGTGATGAACCTGCACCGGCGGGCGTGCCCGGCTGCGCTCCCTCCCACCGACCGGACGCTCCCAGTGGGAACAGTCCGTCCTTCCGGCTGACGACCCCTCCGGTGAGTGGGAGGGACAGCGGCGCCGGGGCGGGCGTGGGCCGCCGTCGGCCTAGGCCGCTGCGGCGTCGACCCGTCCGACGAACTCGCGCACCAGGGCGTCGAACTCCTCCTCCCGCTCGATCTGCGGCATGTGCCCGCAGCGCTCGAACAGGTGGACCTCCGCGTGCGGAAACACCGTGCGGGCGTGGTCGAGGTGCGAGGCCGGCAGCACGCGGTCCTCGTCGCCCCACACCACGAGCGTCGGCTTGTGCTGGGCCGCGACGGTGCGCAGCAGTTCGGTCCGCCAGCGGCGGCGCACCCCGCGGAACGTGCCGAGGTGGCGGGCGACGGCGAGCAGGACGTCGTCGTGCACGGGGTTGCCGCCGACCTGCTGGGCGTGGTCGAGGCGTTCCTCCGTGACGAACCGCTTGTCGAAGAACAGGGCGCGCTCGGTGCGGTAGGCGGCCTTCCGGGACTTGTCCCGCATGAGCCGCCGGCCGAGGGGCCGGATGGCGAGCAGCCGCAGCGCGATGGTGACCTCCTTGCCGAAACCGGCGCTGTTCACGAGGACGAGGCTGCGGACCCGTGCCGGTTCCAGGGCGCTGATCTTCAGGGCCACGGCGCCGCCCAGCGAATTGCCCACCACGTGCAGCGGCCGGTGCTCGCCGAGGGTGTCGAGCCCGGCAATGACGAAGCGGGCCATCGATTCCATGGAGTACCGGCCCTCCGTCCGCTCGGACAGTCCGAACCCCGGCAGGTCCAGGCTGATCACGCGGTGATCGGGGGCAAGCCGTCCGTACAGCCCCTCCCAGTCCTCGAGGCTCCGCCCGATCCCATGGATCAGCAGCACGGGGGGTCGGGTGCGGTCGCCGTCGTCCCGGTAGCGCACCCGCACGCCGTCGACCACCAGCAGGCCGTCGTCGTGCGTGGCGGACCGCTCCACGCGGGCCCCGCTCACCGGCGGATCTTCCGGGCCAGCCGGGCGAGCTTCGTGGCGCGGCGCTCCAGGGTGCCGAAGGACATGGGCGCCAGGCGGGCGACGACGTCGGGGATCTTCGCGCTGAGGCCGATCAGCAGTCGGGGCTTCCGCGCCTTCACGGCCTCGAGCATGAGCTCCGCGGCCTTGTCGGCGGGGAAGGTCAGGAGCTTGTTGAACTCGTCCTTCGCCTTCCTGACGTCGACGTCGCCGAGGTTCCCGCCGATCCGCGCGTTCAGCGCGATGCCGGTCCGGATGCCGCCCGGGTGCACGGAGGTGATACCGATGCCGCGGGGCAGCAGCTCGTTGCGGAGGGCCTCGGTGAAGCCACGGAGGGCGAACTTGCTGGCGGAGTAGGCCGTCTGGCCTGCGGGACCCACCAGGCCGAACAGGCTGGAGACGTTGACGATGTGCCCGCCGGGCGTGATCCTCGGCAGCAGGTGGTGCGTGAGCAGGACGGGCGCATGGAAGTTGATGGCCAGCACCCAGTCGAAGTCGTCCATGCTGATCTGGTCGAAGCGTCCGGCCAGGGCAACGCCTGCGTTGTTGATCAGCAGGTCGATGCGCTCCGTCGCTGCGAGGAGGTCAGCGGCCACCCGCTCGACGGCGTCACGCTCGGCGAGATCGGCCACGAACGTCCGCACGCTGCTGCCCGGGAAGGTGGAGCGGATGGAGGAGGCGACGGCGTCGAGCTTCGCCGCGTCCCGGTCGACGAGCAGCAGGATGCTCCCGCGTTCGGCGAGACCGCGGGCGAGGTGCTCGCCCATGCCTCCCGCTGCTCCGGTGACGACGGCGGTGGCGGCGGTGAACTGGAAGGGCTGGATGCTCACGCGTGGATCTTGCGGCAGAACTACCTGCTCGACGCTCCGACGG
>NZ_JBQEMM010000010.1:0-139973 GCF_053470025.1 Arthrobacter sp. CP30 | reverse complement strand
CATTGACGAAATTCTGGTAGCAACCCCCTCCGACCAGACCGCACTGCACCTCCGACTTCGCACCCCCGAGCTGCGGAGAACCAGCGACAACCGACGAGATCGCCGACATCGCAGCAGCAGGCGTCATAGTGGTGTTGAGGGCGAAGGCCTTCAGGCTTGCGAGGTCCCCGTTCCACTGGTTCCAGTCGCCGACGACCGGCCCGCTGTCGGTGTACTGCCACACGTTCTGCTTGGCCCACCCGCTGGGCATGGCGCCGGGCGTCGTCGCTCCGTAGCGCGCCAGGTGCAGTGCGTGGTCGCCGAACGCCGTCGTGTTTCCCGTGCACTGATCCCACCAGTTGGACGTCGTGTAGATCATCGGCTTCCTGCCGGTCAGCACCTGCATCTGCCGGGAGAAGTCGGAGATCCAGGCGACCATCTGGGAGGGTGACATGTTGTAGCAGGTATTGCCCAGCGACGTGTACGGGTTGTATTCGACGTCGAGCAGTGGCGGCAGGGTCTTCCCATCCGCACTCCACCCCCCACCGTTCCGGACGAAGAAGGTGGCCTGTGTCGTGCCCGAGGACAGGCTGGGCAGGGCGAAATGGTACGCCCCCCGGTACATGCCGGACGCAGCAGCCCCTGCGAACTGATCCGCGAAGTACGGGTTGGCATAGTCGTCGTTCTCCGTCGCCTTCACGTAGGCGAAACGTGCACCGTACCGTGACGCGGATGACCAGTCCACGAACTGTCCCTGATGGCTGCTCACGTCCACTCCCAGGACCCCACCGGGGTTCCAGTAACTGGTCGCAGCGGCACCCGCATCCGAGCGGCCCTGGACCTCACCCTGATCCCCGGCACCCTCCAGTGCCTCGGCCGCGCTCGGTACCTGAGGATCGCCGGTCTCCGCTATCCGTGCGAGCCCCTGCCCCATCGAGGCATTCCTGACCTCCGGCGCCATGGCGGCACCCTCTTGCGGCTTGCTCTTCGTCGCAGCGGGCGCCGAACTCGGCTTCGGAGCGGGGACAGCACTCTGCTGCGGAGCAGGCACCGAAGTCGGCTTCGGCGCGGGCGGCGTTGCACTGGCGGTCGCCGGAACTACGTCCGCCGGGAGAGGGGTGACCGGTGGTGCGGTCGCCGTGTTCTCGAGTGCCTGGACAGGTGACATCGACGACGGCGTCACGGGACTGACAAGTAGCGCTGCCATCAGCAGCGAGATGCCGGCCAGTCGGGAGGTTCGCTTGGTTATCACAGTGAGATCACCTACGTGCTCGGAGCCACCTCGGGAGGAGGAGATGCTCTGGATTATCGTGCTGTTGATGGGTGTGGGGTGGGTGGGGGGGTCAGGTTCGTTTGACGCCGGTGGTTGAGGTCCAGGTGAGTGTTCCGCGTTGGAAGGTCTGGGTGCAGCGGGTGGTGGTGGGGCAGGTTTGGTTGGTGGTGGGGTAGCCGAGGGTGCCGTTCTCGGCGCCGGCTTTCCGGTAGGCGGTGCGGATGGGTCCGGTTGCGGTGATCTTGGCTCCGGTCTTGGGGCTCCACATGATTTCGCCGTTCTGGTAGGACTGGTAGCAGCCTGCGTCGCGTAGTCCGCAGATCTCGTGGGTGAGGGGGTATCCGAGGATCCCGTTCTCTGATTTGGCGTTGCGGTAGGCGGTGCGGATGGAACCTGTCGTGCTGGTCCTGGCTCCGGTCGTGGGGCTCCAGTAGATCTCGCCTCGTTGGAAGCCCTGGTAGCAGCCGCCGTCACGCAGCCCGCAGATCTCGGCGGTGATGGGGTAGCTCAGTCTTCCGTCCTGGGCTCCGCTGGACAGGTAGAGGTCGCGGATACGGCCCTTCCGGCTGATGATCGCTCCGGTTGCGCTCGACCAGTAGATCTCGCCGCCCTGGAAGGTCTGGGTGCAGCCGCTGTCGCGGAGCCCGCAGGCCTGGGATGTGAGGGGGTAGCCCAGTCGTCCGTTCTCTGCGTTCGCTGCGCGGTAGGCGGTGCGGATGGGGCTGGTGTAGATGATCTGGGCGCCGGTGGCCGGCGACCAGGCCATCTCGCCCTTCTGGAAGGACTGGTAGCAGCCGCCGTCCTTGAGGCCGCAGGTCTCCTTGCCGGTGGGGTAGCCCAGCACTCCGTTCTCGGCGCCGGAGGCGCGGTAGGCGGTGCGGATCAATCCGGCCCTGCTGATCTGCGCGCCGGTGTTCGTCGTGTAGAGGATTTCTCCTCGCTGGAAGGCCTGGTAGCAGCCGGAGAGCCTCAGTCCGCAGATTTCCGAGCTGGTGGGATAGCCGAGGGCACCGTTCTCGGCGCCGGAGGCGCGGTAGGCGGTACGGATCGGGCCTGCCTTGGAGATCCGTGCTCCGGAGGTCGAGGACCAGATGATCTCTCCCTGCTGGAAGGCCTGGAAGCATCCGTCGGCTTTCAAGCCGCAGGTCTCCGGGCCGATGGGGAACCCCAGCGCCCCGTTCTCAGCGCCGGCACCACGGTAGGCCGTGCGGATCACGCCTGCCTTGGAGATCGCTGCTCCCGAGGCCGTGGACCAGAACACCTCGCCGTTCTGGAAGGACTGGTAGCAGCCGTTGTCCCGTATTCCACAGACCTGCGCGGCCTTGGGGTAGCCCAGCGCGCCGTTCTGGGCGCCGGACGCCAGCCAGGCGCTGCGGATCGGTCCGTTCAGGGACACGGCGGCGCCCGAAGCGCTGGACCAGATGACCGCACCATTGACGAAATTCTGGTAGCAACCCCCTCCGACCAGACCGCACTGCACCTCCGACTTCGCACCCCCGAGCTGCGGAGAACCAGCGACAACCGACGAGATCGCCGACATCGCAGCAGCAGGCGTCATGGTGGGTGGGGTGATGGTCACGACCGCACTGGCAGCATCCGCCTGGTTCGTCGGGAAGGTGGTCGACGTGATCTCCACGCGTGTCCCCGAGTGCGTGACGAACGACTGTCCCGCCTTCCATGTGAGGGCACGGTTCGAGTAGCCGGACAGGCTGCTGTTGGGAGTGAGGACGACGGACGCGTTGCCGCTCCAGCCGAGGATGTCCTGCTTCGTGATCTTCACGCCCTGGTTACCGCCCACAGCAGCCGTCCTGTCGAAACCGACCGGCGCGCGCAGTTCGAGGTAGTAGACCTCCTTGCTGACCGGATCGGTGAACTTCAGTGCCCGTTGCCTGTCGGTGCCGCCCCATGGCCTGAGGGTGTATTGCTGCTTGTTCGAGGGCGTTCCGATGTTCCGGATCTCGTCGCCTGAGCCGAAGCCACCGTATTCCCACAGGAAGGCGTTGATCATCGGCGAGCTGACCTGGGCGTAGCCCATCAGATCGGACATATCGCTGTACTCGGACGACCAGCAGCCCGAGTTGCCCCAGGAGGATCCGGTCCGTTCCGCGTCGACCCGTCCGTTGGAGCATGCCAGCGAGTTGGCGTGGTGCAGGCCGAGGACGTGGCCGAATTCGTGCGTCACGACGTTGTTCGTGAGTGCCGACGGGTACGGCATGATCACGCGTCCACTGGTCGCGCTGTCGGTGAACCCGCCACCGAGGATGCCCCAGGACCCGTTGTAGTTGAGATCCGCGTGGGGGACGAAGATGACCAGGGACTCGTAGGAGCGGTACTGCCAGTTCAGCTCCTTGGTCACGGTCGCCATGATGGTGCCGTAGGAGTCGGTGATCTTCGCTGCCGACTTGTGGCGTAGCTCGTTCACCTTGGTGATGGAGAGACGACCCGCCGACGCGGAGTTCCAGTAGGCGTTCGCACCGGTGATCGAGTTGCGCGCCGCAGTCATGTTGATCGCGTCGGTGTCCGCAACTGTCTTCCCCGACAGTTGCACCGTCACCAGCGTGACCTTGAAGGCGCCCGAGCGCGGCGCGATGGCGGCGCTGCCGCCTTCGTCGTCGAGGCCCAGTGGCGACGCCGTCTTCAGCGGTGTGACCGGTTGGGCGAAGTGCTCGCCGTACCGGGCATTCGATCCAGGATCATTGAGCGGGTTCCAGTTCAGGTCCGGAACGAACGAGGTCACCTCGTTCGGTGCGGGCGACACCGCGGGCGGCGATGCTCCTGCGGCGGCCTCGGACGGCTTCACCGTCGACGGTTCCGCGGCCGCCGCGCGTCTCTCGGTCGCGGGAACGGTCTCGGCCGGGACCGGCGCTTCGGGCGCTGTGGCCGGAAGCGTCGCGGGCTCCAGCGCCTGCCGGGGGGCGACCGTGGCCGGCGACGTCGGGGCGGTCGACGGCGGCGCCGGGGCGGTCGGCGGCGGCGCCGCCGGCACGGCGTCGTTCGCCATCGCGGGCACCGCGCTGCCCAGAAGTCCGAAGGACAGGAGGGCGGCGCACAGAAGCCGGGCGGGGGAGGGCAAGGTCACGGGTTTCTCCAGCAGAATCCGGGCGTCAGCCAGCTGAGTGATTGCTCGAAAGAGTACAGCCCTGTTACTAGTGGGACCCGAGTTTCGGAAGTGAAGGAAGAATCTTAGGTAAAACCTGCGCCTGTCGTCGTATTTGGTTCGGCGTGTCGGGAGGCGCACGTCCATTCCGCAGGAAAGACGCCGTGTACACGGGATGTCCACATCTGCAGGTGACTCTGGTCGCCCTGCGTTGGCTTGAGTAGGGTGAAGGTCGGACGCGTCGGTGTGGAGCGGCCCGGGGCTATGCGGAACCATGACAACGGGAGTTTCGGATGGACGGTGTGCGGCTCGTCGAGGGGGAAGTTCGGGAACTCATCCGCCGTCGTGGCCTCGATCCGTCACGGCAGGCCCCCCAGGTGCAGGTTCTGGTCGATGATGCCGTTGCCGACTATGACGAAAGGTCGAGGCTGGGCGTCCTTCCCGCGCTCGGACGACTCGATGTGGCGCGCAAGCAGGTATACGACGCCGTTGCCGGCTTCGGCGCCCTACAGCCGTTCCTCGACGACCCTACGGTCGAGGAGGTCTGGATCAATGCCCCCTCCGAGGTCTATGTGGCCCGCGACGGCGAATCGGAACTGACAGACCTCTCCCTGACCGAGAAGCAGGTCCGGGACCTCGTGGAGAAGATGCTGAAGTCTTCTGGACGGCGCCTCGACCTCTCTTCCCCGTTCGTCGATGCCTCGCTCCCCGACGGATCACGCCTTCACGTCGTGATCCCCGACGTCACGCGGCAGCACTGGTCCGTCAACATCAGGAAGTTCATCGCCCGGGCGTCGAGACTGGAGCACCTGGTGGAGCTCGGGACGCTGTCGCCCCAGGCAGCGCGCTTCCTCGGGGTCGCGGTCGCGAGCGGCTTGAACATCCTCGTCTCCGGGGCGACCCAGGCCGGCAAGACGACGATGCTCAACTGCCTTGGCGCGTCCATCGGGCCGCGCGAGCGGGTGATCACGGTGGAGGAGATCTTCGAGCTCCAGCTACCCCTGCGGGACGTCGTCGGCCTGCAGTGCCGCCAGCCGAACCTGGAGGGCCATGGCGAGATCCCACTCCGCCGGCTGGTGAAGGAGGCTCTGCGCATGCGGCCCGACCGCCTGATCGTCGGCGAGGTGAGGGAGGCCGAGTGCCTCGACATGCTGATCGCCCTGAACAGTGGATTGCCGGGGATGTGCAGTGTGCACGCCAACAGCGCTCATGACGCCATCACGAAGATCTGCACCCTGCCGTTGCTCGCCGGAGAGAACATCTCGAGCAGCTTCGTGGTTCCGACCGTCGCCTCCTGCATCGATCTCGTCGTCCACTGCGCGCGGCTTCCCGGCGGGCAGCGCCGCGTCATGGAGATCATGGCACTCGGGCGGAGGGTCGAGAACGGGGTCATCGAATCCTCGTCGATCTTCCACTGCGTTGACGGAACCCTGGAGCTCACGGCCACCGGCATGCCGGCGGAGGACAAGTTCAGGGCGGCAGGCGTCGACATCGCATCCGTGCTCGGGGTTCGATCGTGAACACGGCCCTCGGAGTCGGCCTGGGCGCCGGGCTCTTCCTTGTCTGGTGGTCCTTCTGGGAGCGCCCGGTCGCGCCGCGAGCCAGGCGTACCCGGCGGAGGTCGCTCGACGATCTGCTCCTGAGGGCAGGGGTGGAGCGTGTTTCCACGAACGGGCTCCTGGCCTCGTGTGCCGCGGTCGGCTTCTTCGTGCTTCTCCTCGGCTTCGTGCTGACCGGATCTTGGCCCATTGCGGTCTGTTTCGCCCTGTTCGGGGGTTTCCTTCCCTTCGGGATCGTTCGATGGCGCGCGGCGAAGCGCACGGCGTCGCTGCGCGAACTCTGGCCGGACGCGGTCGACCACCTGCGGTCCGCCATCCGCGCCGGGCTTTCGCTGCCGGAGGCTCTGGTGCAACTCGGCGAGAAGGGGCCCATCGAACTACGCCCCGCTTTCCGAGCCTTCGCTGACGACTACCGCGCAGGTGGCCGCTTCGAGGATGCCCTCGATCGACTCAAGGAGCGGTTGGCGGATCCCGTGGCGGACCGCATCGTCGAAGCCCTCCGGATGACACGAGAAGTAGGCGGATCCGATCTCGGCCGGCTACTCGGCACGCTGTCGGAATTCCTGCGCGACGCAGCAAGGACACGCAGTGAACTCGAGGCGCGGCAGTCCTGGACCGTGAATGCGGCGCGGCTGGCGGTTGCCGCACCGTGGCTGGTGCTCCTGCTCCTCTCGACCCGACCTGAAGCCGTGCGCGCCTACAACTCGACAGCCGGTGCCGCGGTCCTGCTCGGTGGCCTGGTGGTGTCCGTCGTCTGCTATCGCGTGATGCTGCGCGTCGGAGCGCTGCCCGAGGACGAGAGGGTTCTGCGATGACGTCACCACTGGCCCTCGCTGCGCTGTGCGGCCTGGTTCTCGGAGCGGGACTGTGGCTGACACTCGTCCGCCTTCCCTCGATGCGTCCCGCCACCCTCACCGAACGTATCGCCCCTCAGCTGCGGGCCGTCGACGTCCAGTCACGACTTCTTCTCGACGGGACATCGAACGTCACCCCCTTCGGCCCGCTGGAAAGGATCGTGCGCCCCCTTCTCGCGGACGCCGTCCGCTGGTCGCACCGCTTCAACCCGGCGACGGCGACGTTGTCGCGGCGGCTCGATCAGGCCGGCAGGGGCCAGACACCGGCGGAGTTCCGTGCACAGCAACTTCTCTGGTCGGCGGGCGGACTCGCCGGCTCCACGATGGTGATCGCTCTGCTCGCCGCCTCGGGATCCGCCAACCTGCCGCTGGCCGTGCTGATCGTCCTCGGCTGTGCCGTCATGGGGTTCGTCGGCAGGGACTACGTCCTTTCCTCCGACATCAAGCGGCGCGAGGCCCGCATGCTCGCCGAGTTCCCGAGCCTCGCCGAGCTGATGGCTCTCGCCGTATCGGCGGGGGAGAGCACCACCGGCGCCCTGGAGCGCATCTGCCGCACGGCACAGGGCGAGCTCGCCGGCGAGTTCGCCCTCGTGCTCGCGGCGACCAGAGCGGGAAAGCCCCTGGTGGAGGCACTCCAGGACTTCTCGAACCGGACGCGGCTGGCTCCACTCGC
Organism: Arthrobacter sp. CP30; assembly: GCF_053470025.1. Lineage (NCBI taxonomy): Bacteria > Bacillati > Actinomycetota > Actinomycetes > Micrococcales > Micrococcaceae > Arthrobacter > Arthrobacter sp. CP30. Next base: position 132,538 of record NZ_JBQEMM010000010.1, on the reverse strand, counting down.
CCGCTTCGTCGACGGGATCACCGTGGCCGTGCAGCGGGGTACACCTCTCGCCGATGTGCTGAGGGCTCAGGCGCAGGACGTACGCGACCTCGCGAAGCGTGGACTCATGGAATCAGCCGGCAAGAAGGAAATTGCCATGATGGTTCCGCTGGTATTCGGTGTGCTGCCGCTGACAGTCCTCTTCGCCGTCTATCCCGGCATCGCGCTGATCAACATCGGCCCGTGATGACGACGAGCGCTCCAGGTCCGGACACGCCTCCGCCCTCTACCGTGGGCTTTACGATCCGCATGCCGCATCCATCACTGCACGGGGTATCACTCCGCGAATCACCACTGCAAGGGGCAATTCCATGAGAATCACGACAACTGCACAGCGCCTCACCCTGCTCCTGTTGGCGACGGGAGCCGCCCTGCTGCATCCGACCGAGGAACGGGAACGTGGTGACGTGCCCGGGTGGGTCATGATCACGCTCATGTCCGCCGTCCTGGTCGCGGCACTGCTCGCCATCGCGGGCCCGGCACTCGAGGGCCTCTTCAACCAGGCGATCGATCAGGTCTCGCCCTAGATGAGGGCCATCTTCCGTCGGCTGCAGGTCGGCAGGGACCGCGAGGACCCGGAACGCGGTGCCGCCGTCGTGGATTTCGCGCTGATCGGCGGACTCCTGACGGTGATCTTCGTCGCGATCATCCAGCTCATGCTGGTCCTGCACGTCCGCAACACCCTGATCGATGCCGCGTCCTCGGGAGCCCGGTACGGCACCCTCGCGGATCGCAGCCCGCAGGACGCCGTCGGACGGGCGGAGGAGCTGATCAGGGGCTCGCTGGCAGACTCCTACGGTTCGGATGTGACGGTGGGCGAGAGCACGGTCGGGGGCGTGCGGACGCTCGAGGTCGTCGTCCGTGCGCCGCTGCCGGTGATCGGCCTGATCGGTCCGGCCGGTGTCATGGAGGTACGCGGTCATGCCGCCCTTCCGTCGTGATCCGACGGTCGACACCTCCGCCGGAAGAATCGTGCCCGCTCGAGCAGCGCTTCCCGGTGCTGTCGGATGGGTGCAGCAGCTGCATCGCGCACGGGTCGCGGACGCCCTCCTCCGGCAGGAACGCGGAAGCGCGGTCGTCGAGTTCGTCTTCCTGAGCGTCCTGCTCCTGGTGCCGGTGGTGTACCTCGTGCTGACCGTGGGGCAGGTGCAGGGCGGTTCGTTCGCGGTGGTCGGGGCTGCCGATCAGGCCGCGAAGGTGTTCGTCGACGCCCGGACACCCCAGGAGGCCGACGCCCGTGCCCGGGAGGCTGCCCGTCTTGCCCTCGCGGACTTCGGGTTCGCCCCCGAGCAGGCAGTCGTGGACATCGCCTGCAGCGACGAGTGCCTCGCTCCGGGCTCCACCGTCACCGTGGTGGTGCGGCTCGAGGTCCCCCTGCCCCTGGTCCCCTCCGTCGCGGGTGCGTATCCGTCCGCCGCGACGGTCGACTCGACCTCGGCCCAGATCGTCGAGCGATTCGGATGAGCACGCGTGCGACGTCCGACGGGCAGGACCACGACCACCCGGGTCAGACCTGCGAGGACGGACAGGTCGGAGTCCTGATCATCGGGTACGTGCTGGTTTCGCTGCTGGTGGTCACGGTCGTCCTCGCCGTGTCCTCCGTCTACATCGGGCACAAGAAGCTGCTCTCGGTCGCCGACGGTGCGGCACTCGCGGCCGCGGACACCTACAGCATCGACGTGGATAGCGGTGGGACGACCACGCCGCTCCCGTCCCTGCAGGACGCGCGGGTGGAGGAGTCCGCGTCCGGCTACCTCGTCGCCACGGGCGCAGCAGCGCGGTTCGATCAGCTGACGGTCGATCCTGCGACGGGCACCGCGGACGGCCGGACCGCACGCGTGGTGCTCACCGCCGTCGTCCGGCCGCCCATCGTCAATTTTTTGGTGCCCGACGGGATCCCGATCGTCGTGCAGGCGGATGCCCGCGCACAACTCGTGCGGCGAAGGAGGAACGACGCGCACACCAGGACGGCGGACGGCCGGTGACGACGACGTCGGGCGGCGCGCACACGCCGGCCCGTGCGAGCCCATGACGTAGGCTGGAACGACCATGGCAACCACTGATTTTCCCGCTGAGATCCGCGCCCTGCGCGCCAAGTACCAGTCCATCGAGCAGGTCTCCGACGTCGAGGGGATGCGCAAGGACATCGAGGAACTGAGCGAGGAAGCCGGGGCGCCCGATCTCTGGGACGACCCCGCAGCGGCGCAGAAGGTGACGTCGAAGCTCTCCCACCGGCAGTCCGCGCTCGAGCGCCTCGAGACCCTGAACAGCCGCATCGACGACCTCGAGGTGCTGGTCGAACTCGCCGAGGACGAAGGGGACGAGGACTCGCTCGCCGAGGCCGAGAAGGAACTCGTCTCACTCGGGAAGTCCCTCGACGACCTCGAGATCGTGACACTGCTCGCCGGTGAGTGGGACGAGCGCGAAGCCGTGGTCACGATCCGTTCCGGCGCCGGGGGAGTGGACGCCGCGGACTTCGCCGAGATGCTGCTCCGGATGTACCTCCGCTGGGCGGAGCGCCACGGCTATCCCACGCAGGTCCTCGACACCTCCTACGCCGAGGAGGCCGGGCTGAAGTCCGCGACCTTCGAGGTCAAGGCGCCCTACGCCTTCGGAACCCTGTCCGTCGAGGCGGGGACGCATCGTCTGGTGCGCATCAGTCCCTTCGACAACCAGGGCCGCCGGCAGACCTCCTTCGCCGCCGTCGAGGTCATCCCGCTCATCGAGCAGACGGATGTCATCGAGGTACCGGACAACGAGATCCGCGTCGATGTCTTCCGCTCGTCGGGTCCGGGCGGCCAGTCGGTCAACACCACCGACTCCGCTGTTCGCCTGACCCACCTCCCCACCGGCACCGTCGTGTCCATGCAGAACGAGAAATCCCAGATCCAGAACCGGGCAGCCGCCATGAGGGTCCTCCAGTCCAGGCTCCTGCTGCTCAAGAAGCAGGAGGAGGACGCCGAGAAGAAGGCGTTCGCCGGTGACGTGAAGGCGTCCTGGGGTGACCAGATGCGTTCCTACGTGCTCAATCCGTACCAGATGGTCAAGGATCTGCGCACCAACCACGAGGTGGGCAACACGTCCTCCGTGTTCGACGGCGAGATCGACGACTTCATCGACGCGGGCATCCGCTGGCGGACCAACAACCGCAACGACGCCGCCTAGACCTCCCCCGGCTCAGCCTGCGGGTGCGTGGCGGCGACGGGAGGTCCCGCCGCACCTCCTCGACATCACCGCCTGCAGGCGTCACTCACGTCAGGAGCCCGTACTCGTGCGTGCTGTGTCCCGTTCGCGCTCGATGAGATCCTGCAGATACGTCCCGTACCCGCTCTTGAGCAGCCCGTTCGCCCGCTCGAGCAGTTGATCGTCGGTCAGGAGCCCCCGACGCCAGGCGATCTCCTCCGGCACGCCGATCTTCAGACCCTGCCGATGTTCGATGGTCCGGACGAAGGTGGAGGCGTCGTTGAGCGAATCGAAGGTACCGGTGTCGAGCCATGCCGTCCCTCGTGGCAGGACCTCTACCCTCAGTCGCCCCGCTTCCAGATAGTGCCGATTGATATCGGTGATCTCGAGTTCACCGCGTGCGGACGGCTTCAATGATTGAGCGATGGAGATGACCTCGTTGTCGTAGAAGTACAGACCCGGGACCGCGTAATTGCTGCGCGGATGCTCCGGCTTCTCCTCCAGGGACAGGGCCTTGAAATGCTGGTCGAACTCGACGACGCCGTACTGGCGCGGATCCTGGACGTGGTAGCCGAAGATCGCACCCCCGTCGATGCCCGAGAACCGGCTGAGCGTTGCGCCCATCCCAGGGCCGTAGAAGATGTTGTCCCCGAGAACCAGCGCCACGTCGTCGCTGCCGATATGCCCTTCGCCGATGATGAATGCCTGGGCGAGACCGTCGGGCTCCGGCTGGATCGCGTAGGTGAGATTCGCTCCGCACCACGCACCGTCACCCAGCAGGCTTTGGAATTGTGCCGCGTCCCGGGGAGTGGTGATGATGAGGATGTCCGTGATTCCTGCGAGCAGGAGGGTCGAAAGAGGATAGTAGATCATCGGTTTGTCATAGACCGGCACAAGTTGCTTACTGATGCCGAGCGTGATCGGGTGAAGTCGTGAGCCTGTGCCACCGGCAAGTATTATTCCGCGCATTTCCCTATCATCTCCCGAATTCCGGAATGAGAGACCCGCGGCTCTCGGGTATGGGTCTGGGTTTCCGAGCCGCCCCTTGACTGCGACACACCGCCGGGGTAGCGGGCGCTTCGTGACGCCGTCGTTATAGTCGAGGAGCCGGAGCTTCCTTCCCCCATCAAATGCCCGTGCCCGGCGCACCTCATGGGCGCAGAGTGGTCATGATCAGATTCGACAGCGTCACGAAGACCTACGACCAGAAGTCGCGGCCCGCCCTCGACGGCGTCTCCCTCGACATCGACCGTGGCGAGTTCGTCTTCCTCGTCGGTGCATCCGGTTCCGGCAAGTCGACGTTCATCCGCCTGGTGCTCAAGGAGGACCGGGCCTCGCGCGGCGCCGTCTACGTCGCCGGCCAGAACGTGGCGAACATCCCCAGCTGGCGTGTGCCTCGCCTCCGCCGCGGTATCGGCGTGGTTTTCCAGGATTTCCGGCTCCTGCCGAACAAGACGGTCTTCTCCAATGTCGCTTTCGCGATGCAGGTCATCGGCAGGAGTCGCGCCGTCATCCGCGAAACCGTGCCGGACGTCCTGGCGACGGTGGGCCTCGAGGGCAAGAACAACCGCATGCCGCACGAGCTCTCGGGCGGCGAGCAGCAGCGCGTCGCGATCGCCCGCGCCATCGTGAACCGACCCGGGATCCTGCTCGCCGACGAGCCCACCGGAAACCTCGACCCCACCACGTCGATGGGCATCATGAAGGTCCTCGATCGGATCAACCAGAACGGCACCACGGTGGTCATGGCCACGCACGACGACGACATCGTCAACACGATGCGCAAGCGCGTCGTCGAATTGCACCACGGGTCCGTGGTGCGCGACGACGCCCAGGGCATCTACATCGGTGAGACCGGGGTCGTGGTCGAGTGAGGCTGGCCTTCATCCTGTCCGAGATCGGGTCGGGCATTCGTCGCAACCTGTCCATGGTCACCTCCGTGATCCTCGTAACCTTCATCTCGCTGACCTTCGTGGGAGCCGCCGGGCTGTTCCAGCTGCAGATCAGCCAGATGAAGGGCTACTGGTACGACCGCGTCCAGGTGACCGTCTACCTCTGCGTCGAGAACTCCTCCGAGACCAGCTGCGCCGCGGGGCCCGTGACGGAGGACCAGCGCGTGGCGATCGAGGGGAAGCTCGAGTCCGAGCAGTTCGCCCCCTACGTCGACACGGTCTCCTACGAATCGCAGGAGGAGGCGCTCGGTCACTTCCGCGACCAGTTCGCCAATTCGCCGATCGTCGATTCCGTCACCGCTGACCAGTTGCCCGAGTCGTTCCGCGTGAGCCTCGTCGACGCCGAGAAGTACGAGGTCATCGACGAGGCGTTCTCGTCCGAACCGGGGGTGGAGGCCGTCAGCGACCAGCGGGACTTCCTCGAGGCGATCTTCCGCTACATGAACTGGGCGTCCGTCGTCGCCCTCGTGATCGCCGGCATCATGACGTTCTGCGCCATCCTGCTCATCGCCACCACGATCCGTCTGTCCGCGTTCAGCCGCCGCCGGGAGACCGGCATCATGCGCCTGGTCGGAGCGTCCAAGGCCGTGATCCAGCTGCCCTTCGTCCTCGAAGGCGTCATTGCCGCGGTCATCGGCGCGGTGCTCGCTTCGGCCACGCTGTACGGTGCATCGCGCTTCGTCATCGACGGCTGGCTGGTGAACACCTTCCCGCAGACGGCGTTCATCTCCTCCCAGCAGGTCCTGATCCTGGTTCCCGCGCTTATACTGCTCGGAGCCATCCTCGCGGGACTCTCATCCCTGCTCACCCTCCGACGATACGTAAAGGTCTAGCACCATGCCGTTCAGCGCCAGGGGACACGTGCGCTCACCCAGATCCTGGTGGGCCCGGAACGAAACACAGGCCTTCGTGGTCCGCACGACGGCGGGTACGTCGATCGCCCTCGTCGTCGCCCTCGCGCTCGGCTTCAGCACGCCGGTCGTCGCCGACGAACTCGACGACCGGAAGAGCGCCCTCGAGAACGAGATCGCCGAGGTGCAGCAGTCGATGGAGTACCTGGATTCGGACATCGCGGAGACCATCGGCACGCTCAAGACCTATCAGGGACGACTGCCGGCCGCACAGCAGTCCCTCGCCGACGCGCAGAGCAGGGTCGAGTCGTCGGCCGGGGAGGTCGAGGCGCTCGCCGTCCGGGTCGACCTGGCGCAGGAGACCCGGAACAAGATCACCGAGGAGCTGCGCGCGGACCGGCAGGAGATGGATGAGACGCGCGAGGTGATCGGCCAGATCGCCACGGAGGCGTACAAGAACGGAGGCGTCCCGACCAACGTCTCGCTGCTGCTCGGGGCCGAGGGCGTGGAGGACTTCACGCAGTCCATGGACATGGTGGACCAGGCGCTCCGCGGGCAGAATGCAGCGATGGAGCGCCTGTCCGAGCAGAACGCCACCAACGCGAACAGCCAGGCGAGGCTCGTCGCCGTGGAGGCCGAGATCACGCGCCTCAAGGAGAAGGCCGACGCCGCACTCGCCGCCGAGCAGGCGGCACGGGACACCGCGGCGGGCGAGAAGGCCAAGGTCGACAAGCTCGTGGCGGACACCTCGTCGCTGTCCGCCAAGCTGCAGGCGCAGAAGCCCGTCATCGAGGCCAAGCTCGCGGGCGTCGAGAAGGCACAGCAGCAGAACAACGCCGACCTCGCCGAGCGCCAGCGCCGCCAGCTGGAGGAAGCCCGGAAGGCCGAGGAGGCGCGCAAAGCCGAGGAGGCCCGGAAGGCAGCGGAGGCGCAGAAGGCGGCGGAGGCTGCAGCCGCGGCCGAACAGGCCCGGTTGCAGGCCGAGGCCCAGGCCGAGGCGCAGCGGGAGGCCGATCGTCGCGCAGCCGAGGAGACCGCGCGGCGCGCGGCGGAAGCGGAGGCGGCCAACAGGCCTGCCCCTGCGCCCGTGGTGCCTCAGGTCGCCGCGCCCGTCGCCCCGGTCGCCCCCGTGGTGCCGGTCATCCCCGAGGCTCCGGTCCAGGCTCCGTCGGGCCCCGGCGCCTTCGGCCTGAGGGCCCCGGTCGCAGGCCCGATCAGTTCCGGTTTCGGCTGGCGTCCCACGCCGGTCGGCACGATCGACTTCAACGGGACCGGGGGCTACATGCACACCGGGATCGACTACGGCGTGGGCTGCGGGACGCCCCTGTACGCTCCGGCCGCGGGTGAGGTCTGGTACGCGGACTCGAGCGTCCTGCCGGGTGCGGGGAACAGGATCGTCCTGGACCACGGAGTGATCGGCGGCAACGCCCTCGCGACCAACTACTACCACCTGACCAGCTACGTCGTCTCGGTGGGACAGCGCGTGAGCGCAGGGCAACTCATCGGCTATACGGGCACCACGGGCAACTCCAACGGATGCCACCTCCACTTCGAGACCATGCTGAACGGCACGCTCGTCGATCCGATCGGTTTGTTCTAGGTCGTAGGATGGAAGACACTGTTCATCCGCGGGCCTCCGCCTGCCGCAGTGTCGTTCGAAGGAGTTGTGCCGTGCCGAAGGAAAGTGGCCGGAAAGTGGTGGCCACCAATCGGAAGGCCTTCCACGACTACGCCGTCCTCGATACGTATGAGGCGGGCCTCGCCCTGATGGGGACGGAGGTGAAGTCCCTGCGCGCCGGCAGGGCCTCGCTCGTGGACGGTTACGCGGTCTTCTACAACGACGAGCTCTGGCTCGAGGGGATCCACATCTCCGAGTACTCGCAGGGTAGCTGGACCAACCACGCCGCACGGCGACGGCGCAAACTGCTGCTCCACCGCGAGGAACTGACGAAGATCTCGCAGAAGATCCGTGAGTCCGGCTTCACGCTCGTCCCTCTCCAGCTGTATTTCCTCAATGGCCGGGCGAAGGTCGAGATCGCGGTCGCGAGGGGTAAGCGCGACTACGACAAGCGCCAGACCCTGCGGGAGAAGCAGGACAACCGCGAGGCCCTCCGCGCGATGCGCGAGAAGAACCTGGGCGCGTGAGCGATGTCTTCTGGGATGCCCAGGACGAGGAGGAGCCGGAGCCGTCCGAGCTGGCCTACCGGCGTCCCTGGTGGGTGACCCTGGGAGCCGTCGTCGACCTCGTGCTGCTGCTGGTCGTCGTACCGGTCGGGATCCTGTCCCTCATTCCGTTCGTCTTCCTCGTCTACGTCTTCTTCGCGCAGGTGCTGGTATGGATCTCGCCGGTCCTGCTCATCCTGAACGCCCTCATCTTCTGGTGGAGCTTCCGGCGCAAGCAGGCCGCAACGACGGCGCTCGCGGCACTCGGCATCGCCTTCGTGACCCTCGCCTTCGTCGTCGTCCGGTTGTGGCAGGCCCCGATCGTGATCCTCGGCCTGACGGTCGGCGGGTGACCGCCGTCGTTCTCCCTGAGCGAAGGTCCCCAGCGGTCCCGGAGCGGTGGGGTAGACTCGAGGAGTCGCCCGGCCGGTGGGACGGACGACGCAGGAATCATTTGATAACTGAACATGGGGATGACAGGTTTCGACGATGTTAGTCGCGACAGGGGAAGCGGGCCGAGGATACAGGGTTATCTCGTAAACGCTCCTTGTAAAACAATAAGTGCCGAACAAAAGCGCACTGACTTCGCTCTCGCTGCCTAAGCAGCCTAGCTAGTCCGTCAGCCCGGGTTTGCTCTCGCCCCGGATCCTGGCGTCATTTAGAGGGCCACTGCTCCCGATCCTCGTTGTAGGGATCGGGGGGACTCTTATACAACTGGGCTTGGCAGCCACTCGTCTGCACGATGGCTGGAGCCGAGAAAAACCGACGCAGACTGCGCCCGGAGAAGCCCTGACTACACTGCATCGGACGCGGGTTCAATTCCCGCCATCTCCACCACCCTCGAAGCGCTCCGCCGGTACCCGGCGGGGCGCTTCGTCGTTCGCGGACCCGTTCGCTGACTCGATCACGGGCTCGGCATCAGCGCGGAATCTCCGAACGATGGGGATGATGGGGCCTCTCCTTCCCGCAGCCGCCGGCCGGGGGCTGGCAGCCCGCAGCGGGCGGCGCCCCGCGAACTACACTGGGAAGATGAGCTGGACTGACCGGCCGCCGTCGTGGCTCCCGCCACTGCCGCCGCCCAACAAGGGGCGTGCTCTGATCGTGCTCGGCTGGATCCTCGTCGGTGGCACGTTCGTCTACATCTTCATCATGAGCTACCTCGGCGGGACGCATACGCTCCTGACCCTCGTGCCGCTTCTCCTCGGTCTCCTCTGCCTCATCATCGGTCTGCTGCGCAGGGACAGCCGCGAGCGGTAGGCGTGTTGCCCACGGGTTAGTTTCCCGATAAAAATAAAGCATGACCCCCACACCCCTCCATCTCTCGCGCGGTGGCACCAGCGTCGTGCTCGAGCCCCATCCCCTCGGGCTGCCCGTCCTCGCCTACTGGGGGGCGGACCTCGGTCCCGTGGACCGCGGGGAGCTCGAGGCGATCGCTGCGGCACAGCAGCCCCAGCGCGTGTCGGGCGGCATCGACGTGCCTGCCCGCCTCACCCTTCTCCCGCTGGAGTCGGCGGGCTGGCAGGGCACGCCCGGACTGGTCGGGGACCGCGCCGGCACCCACCTCTATCCGCGCTTCACCGTCACCGCCACGTCCCTGCACGACGACGGCGCCACCGCGGTGGTGGAGGCCAGCGACGACGACGCCGGGCTCGGATTGACCGCGACCCTCCACCTGACCGACTCGGGCCTGTTCACGCAACGCCTCACGCTGACGAACACGGGCGACGACGACTACGAGGTGCGCTCGCTCGCCCTGTTCTTCCCGCTGCACCCCACTGCTGTCGAGGTCCTGGACACGACCGGCCGCCACCTCCGCGAGAGGTCGCCGCAGCGGCACGCCCTGACGGCGGGGACCTACGCGCGGACGAGCCGGCGGGGGAGGCCCGGCGCCGATGCCACGGTACTGCTCGCCGCCGGAGCGCCTGGATTCGGCTTCGAACGCGGGACCGTACAGGGCGTGCACCTCGCCTGGAGCGGGAATCAGCAGGTCCTGGCCGAGAAGACGCCGGCCGGCGCGGCGTTCCTGGCGGCATCCGAGGTCCTCGCACCCCGGGAGGTCGTCCTGGCGCCCGGCCAGAGCTACTCCACGCCGGTGGCCGTCGGCTCCTGGGGAGACGGACTGAACGAGCTCTCCGCGCGCTTCCACCGTGACCTGCGCTCCCGCGACACGCACCCGCGACGACCGCGTCCCGTCACCCTCAACACCTGGGAGGCCGTCTATTTCAGCATGGACCTGGAGCGCCTGAAGGCTCTCGCCGACCGAGCGGCGTCCCTCGGCGTCGAGCGCTTCGTGCTCGACGACGGCTGGTTCCGCGGGCGTCGCGACGACACCTCGAGCCTCGGGGACTGGTACGTGGACGGGACGGTGTGGCCCGAGGGGCTCTCACCGATCGTCGACCACGTGCGGGCACTGGGCATGGAGTTCGGCCTCTGGTTCGAGCCCGAGATGGTCAACCCGGACTCGGATCTCGCCCGGGCCCATCCCGAGTGGATCCTGCAGCCCGAGGGACGGCTTCCCCTGTCCGGTCGGCAGCAGCAGGTGCTCGACCTCGGGAACCCCGAGGCCTACGCCTACATCCTCGGGCGGCTCGATGCCATCCTGTCCGAGTACGAGATCGCCTACGTGAAGTGGGACCACAACAGGGACCTGCTCGAAGCAGCCGACGCCCGCACGGGCAGGGCCGCCGTGCACCGGCACGTCCAGGCGCTCTACGCCCTGCTCGACGAACTGCGGCGCCGCCATCCCGGCCTGGAGATCGAGAGCTGCGCCTCCGGTGGTGCCCGCGTGGACCTCGGGATCCTGCAGCGGACCGACCGCATCTGGACCAGTGACTGCATCGACCCGATCGAACGCCTGGTCAACCAGAAGTACACGGGGCTCGTGGTGCCACCCGAACTGATGGGTATGCATGTGGGCGGTCCGGTGTCGCACTCGACCGGCCGCGCACACACGTTGCCGTTCCGCGCTGCCACCGCGATCTTCGGCCACTACGGCATCGAGTGGGACATCTCGGACCTGTCCGAGGCGGAGTACTCCGTGCTCGGCCGCTATGTCCGCCTCCACACCTCCTGGCGCGGGGACCTGCACCGCGGGCAGGTCGTGCACGCCGACCTGGCGGACCCTGCTATGGACCTGCGCGGGATCGTGTCCGCCGACCGTCGTCGCGCCCTCTTCGGCTACTCCCTGACGGCGTCGAGCGCCAGCTACCCGCCGGGTGCGCTGACCTTCCCCGGCCTGGCGGCCGACGCACACTACCTCGTCGATCTCGCCGTACCGGAGGAGGGGCATCCCGGGAACGGACAGTCGCCGCTCGCGTGGCTGCAGGCAGCGCTCGACGGCGCGCCCCTCCGACTCTCGGGGCGGGCACTGGCTCGGGCGGGGGTGCAGGCACCGGTGCTGCTGCCCGAGCAGACGCTGCTGATCGAGCTGCGGCAGGAGGACTGAGGCGGGGGACGGACGGGACATCCTGTCTGCCTCCGTCCCGCACGCCGCTCCGGCGTTCAGTCCGGCGCGGGCCGCGGTCGGCCGGCGCGCACGGTGAGGCACCACTGCGCCCGGCAGAGGACCGAGTGCGCGTGGACGAGAAGGGACGAGGTGGAGCGGCCGAGTGCGACCTAGGGTTCGGCCGTCAGGGTGTCGTCGTACAGCGCGAGGAGGGCCTGCATGCCGCCGTCGCCCATGGCCTCCCGCTGACGCTGGGCTCCCGTCCCGCGGGCGGCCAGTCGCGCGAGCCCGGCGCGGACCCAATCGGTGTCGCCCTCCGCCTCGAGGGCCGGGCCCACGTATTCCAGGAAGCTGGCGAGATGCTGACCGGCCGGCACCGGCTCGGCCGTCGCCAGGTCGACCAGATGGTGTGCCAGGCCGTCGCGCGCTCCCTGCCAGAGCGCTGCGTCGAGCAGCTCGGGATCGGGGATGAGCGGAGGGGTGTCGGCCTCGGCGTCCCCGAGGGCCGTCACGACGAGCGCCCGCGTGAGCGCCCCGAGGAGGACCGAGTCCTGGGCCTCGAGCTGGACGTCGCAGGCACGCAGCTCGAGCGTGGGGTAGTGGTCGGAGAGGCGGGCCACCCAGGTCAGGACACCGCGGTCGAGGATCGCCCCCGACGCGCCGAGCCTGCTGATGCGTCGCTCGTAGTCCTCGGCGTCGGCGAAGTAGGGGGCCACTCCCTGAACTGCCCAGCGGCGGTAGTGGATGACGCGCCAGCTGCCGAAGCCGCTGTCGCGTCCGAGCCAGTACGGTGAGTTGACGCTGACGGCAGTCAGGAGGGGGATCCACGGCCGGATGCGATTGAGGGCCTGGACCCCGCGTTCCTGGTCGGGGATCCCGACGTGGACGTGCAGGCCGTTGACGAACTGGTCGCCGACGATTCCGGGGGCGGTGGCCTTCAGGTCCTCGTAGCGTTGCTTGTCCGTCAGCTCCGGGTACGCCTGCCGGATCCACGGGGCCGTACCGGTCGCGGCGCCGATGCTGCCGGTGCGGCGTGCGGCCTCGGCGAACTTCCGGCGGAAGTTCAGCAGCGACTCCTCCGCCTGCGTGAGTGTGTCGCACACGGGCGTCGCCGTCTCGATCTGGCAGGACAGCAGCTCGCGCTGGATCTCGTCACGACCGACCTCCGGACTGGCCTCGAGCAGATCCTGCACCTCGGGCGCGCGGTCCGCCGGCAGACCCGACTGCGGTTCGAGCAGGAGGTATTCCTCCTCGAGTCCGAGAGTGGTCATCGGTGGTCTCCCTCCAGGAGCATCGGGGCCGTGCACGAGCCGGTTTCCTGCCCAGTCTATGAGGGGGCTGCGGCCGGACGGTCATCGCTGCATGCCCCGCGTCACACGCGCGTCACGGCTGCGTCGTCACTGCTGCGTCGGCACTGCTGCGTGGTCCCCTGCGCTGCCCGACGGGCGTCACCGCTGCGTCGACGAGGATTCGGCGAGCGTGCACCCCTGATGGGGCGTGGTGCTCTCGATCCACAGGGCGCGTGCGAGCACCGCGTCGACGGTGAGCGCCCGCGCGCCGTCCACCCCGACGTGCAGGTCGAGCAGCGATTGCCCTCCGCGACGCCCGAGCCGGAGGTCCGCGTCGAGCGGGATCCCCTCGCTGTCCAGATATCGCAGCACCTCGGGATCGTCGTCGCTGACGCGCACGAGGCGGCCGGTGTGCCCGTCGTCCAGGCCGTCGAGGCGGTGCGCCACCGGATAGACGACGGTCCCGTCCGCGGCCGGGATGGGGTCCCCGTGCGGGTCCCGCCGGGGCCGTCCGAGCTTCGCGTCGACTCGCTCGATGAAGGCGTCCGAGACCGTGTGCTCGAGCAGCTCGGCTTCGTCGTGCACCTCGTCCCACCCGTAACCGAGCTCCGTGACGAGGAAGGTCTCGATCAGGCGGTGGCGCCGCACCATGGCGAGGGCGAGGGCCCGGCCCGACGGCGTGAGGCCCACGGGCCCGTACTTCCGGTGCTCGGCGAGACCCAGATCCACCAGTTTGGTGACCATCCCGGTGACGGAGGAGTTGGCGACGGAGAGGCGCCCGGCAAGGTGGGACGCCGTGACGTCGCCCCCCTGCCATTCGGTGGACGCGTAGATCGCCTTGACGTAGTCCTGCACGCTGGAGGACTCGATGCTGAGCACCGAACCCTTCCGGCCGGCCATCAGGCGCCGCTCGTCGCGGCGTCGTCGGCACTGCGTCGCGGGGCGACGGCCGCAGCAGCGACGGCATCCGCGGACTGCCGCCGTCCACCGACGGACGACCCCGGGCGCCGGCGACGTGCCTGCCACAGCACGCCGTCCGGTCGACCGACGAGGTAGACGACGGCGAAGACGATCGCCTGGCTCAGCACCACGGCGGCCCCGGTGGAGATGTTGAGGTAGTAGCTGGCGTAGATGCCGGTGACGGACGCGGCGACGGTGAGGACGACGGCGATCACCAGCATGCGGTCGAAGCTGCGCGAGAGCAGGAAAGCCGTGGCGCCGGGCGTGATCAGCATCGCCACGACGAGGATGATCCCGACGGCCTGCAGGCCGACGACCACCGTGAGGGCGAGGAGCCCCAGCAGGAGCGCCGAGAGGAAGCGGGTGTTGAGGCCGATCACGTGGGCGTGCGTGCGGTCGAAGGCCAGCAGGGTGAGGTCCCGGCGCTTGAACAGCAGGATCGCGAGCGTGACGGCCCCCAGGATGAGGACCTGCCAGACATCGCCCGCCGAGACGCCGAGCACGTTGCCGAAGAGGATGTGCATCAGGTCGATCTGCGACGGGGTGGCGGAGACGATCGCGAGCCCCGCCGCGAACAGCGCCGTGAACACCACACCGATCACCGTGTCGGCCTTGAGCTTCGTCGTCGACCGGACGATCCCGATGAGCGCCACCGCACCCGCGCCGAAGACGAACGCACCGATCGAGAACGGGATGCCGATGATGTAGGCCAGCGCCACTCCGGGGAGGACGGCGTGGGACACGGCGTCGCCCATGAGCGACCAGCCCATGAGGATCAGCCAGCAGGAGAGTACCGCGGCGACGACGGCGGCGGCGACGGTCACGGCCAGTGCCCGGGTGAGGAAACCGTACTGCAGGGGTTCGACGAGGAAGGCGAGCACGTCCATGTCAGGATTCTCCGATCGGGGCGGGAAGGAGGGGCCGGGGAACGGCGTCGGACGGGGCGGCTCCGAAGGCGCGAGCCAGGTTGCCCTGTGTCAGTACCGCGGCCGGGTGCCCGTGGGCGAGGACCCGCCGGTGCAGCAGGACGGCCTCGTCGCAGAACTCCGGTACCCCCGCGAGATCGTGCGTCGAGACGAGCACCGTCCGGCCTTCCTCGCGCAGGTCCCTCAGGAGTGCGGTCATGGTGCGCTCGCTCGCCTGGTCGACCCCCGCGAAGGGCTCGTCGAGCAGCAGCAGGCGTGCGTCCTGCGCGATGCTGCGGGCGATGAACACGCGCTTGCGCTGTCCGCCGGAGAGCCGGCCGATCTGGCGCCTCGCGAGGTCGGTCAGGCCCACCCGCTCGAGCGCCTCGCCGACGGCGGCACGATCCGCCGGACGGAGCCGGCGTGCAGCTCCGAGACGCCCGTACACGCCCATCCCGACGACGTCGGACACCGACACCGGGAAGGTCCAGTCCACCTCCTCGGCCTGCGGCATGTACGCGACGAGGCCTGCCTTCCGCGCCGCCGCCGTCGTCCGGCCGAAGAGCTCCACCGTGCCCTGCTGCGGGGCCACGAGCCCCATCAGTGCCTTGAAGAGCGTCGACTTACCCGAACCGTTGACGCCGATCAGGCCGCAGATGCTGCCGGCCCGCAGCGACACCGAGACGTCGTCGAGCGCCTGCACGTCGTCGTAGGTCACACCGACCCCGCGGACATCGAGGACCGGGGTACTGTCCTCCGGGTCGTCGTCCGTCGGCATGTGGTCGGTGGGCATGCTGCTCATCGGGCGAGTCCTTCCGCGATGGTCCGCAGGTCGTAGCGGATGAGGTCGACGAACGTGGGCACCGGGCCGTCCTCGGTGGAGAGCGAATCGACGTAGAGGGTCCCGCCGAGCCGGGCGCCCGTGGTGAGGGCCACCTGTTCCTGGCCGGACGGATTGACCGTGGATTCGCAGAAGAGCGTCGGGACGTCGTTCTCCTCGACGAAATCGATGACGCCGCGGATCTGGCGTGGGGTGCCCTCCGCGTCGGCATTGACGGGCCAGAGGAAGGCTTCCTGCAGTCCCGTGTCCCGCGCCAGGTAGGAGAACGCACCTTCGCAGCTGACCAGCGCCGGCTCGTCGATCCCGGCGATGTCCGCCCTGAAGTCGGCGAGGATGTCCTTTAGTTCGGCCTTCAGCGCGCGCCCGTTCTCCTCGAAGTCGGCGGCGTGGCCGGGTTCGAGGCGCGAGAGGGCCGAGACGGTGTTGTCCACGTAGGTCTGTGCGGCGACCGGCGACATCCACGCGTGCGGATTCGCCCGGCCCGTGTAATCGCCGGATCGGATGTCGACCCGTTCAACGCCGTCGGAGAGGACCACGTGGGGAGCGTCGACCGAGTTCAGGAACCGCTCGAACCAGCGCTCCAGCCCGAGCCCGTTGTCGAGGATGAGGTCCGCCTCCTGGGCGCGGACCAGGTCCGAGGGTGTCGGTTCGTACCCGTGGATCTCCGCGCCGACCTTCGTGATTGACTCCACGCGGACGTGGCCCCCGCCCACCGTGTCGGCGAGATCCGCCAGGACGGAGAAGGTCGTGAGGACCAGCGCGCGGTCGTCCTCCCGGCCCTCGCCCGGTGCTGCCCCGGCCGACGCCGCACAACCGGCGAGCAGGAGGGAGGCGGCGAGGGCGATCGTACCCGTCACCGGTGCGGATCGACTTTGAGGCATGCCTAAATCTAACGTCGAGGCAGGCCGAAATCTAGGGCAGGGGGAGGTCCGCGCGCCACGCATGGGTGTAGTAGGGCAGGCGGAGCACCGCTTCCGGCCGGAAGGCGAGGTAGTCCGTCAGGTACCACGAGAGGTTGGTCTCCACCCGCGAGCGCAGCGCCGGGCCCGCCCGGCGGTAGTAGCTCCGCGACCGGGCCAGGTCGACGACGTCCTCGACGGCGAGTTCCTGGGTCCAGTGCACGAGCAGCTCCTCGGACACGCCGAAGGCCGGGCCGAAGGACGGGCGGTCCTCGGGGGAGAACACGTCTCCGGCGTGCATGATCCTCGAGAGCCGGTGGACCCAGGGGAGGGAGACATCGAGCTGGTTCCACACCACGGCGAGTCTGCCGCCGGGCCGCAGCACGCGGGCGGCCTCGTCGACGGTCGCTCCGTGGTCGCACCAGTGCCAGGTCTGCGCGAGCACCAGCAGATCGGCGGAGGACCGGGGGAGACCCGTCTGCTCGGCGGTGCCGACCACCGCGGGAACCTCGGGCAGGTGCGTGGCGAGGACGGCCAGCATGTCCTCGGAGGGATCGATCGCCGTGGCCTCGAGCCCGCGCTCCACGAGGTCGCGGGTGAACAGTCCCGTACCGGCGCCGACGTCGACCGCCTGGCGCGCGTCCGCCGGGACGACCCAGTCGGCGACGGCAGGGGGGTAGCCGGGCCGTACGCGGTCGTAGCGCCCGGCTCCCGAGAGGTAGGCGCCCGCCAGTTCGCGCCGGCGGTCGTCGTCGAGCCGGGGGCCGATGCTCATGCCGTGTGTCCAGGTGCCGGTCGGCTGCTAGAGGAGATCGTCCACATCGGGATTCAACGTGCGGAGGACCTCGCTGTGGAGCGTCCCGTTGGTGGCGAGCGCATTGCCGCCGTGGGGTCCGTCCTCGCCGTCGAGCGAGGTGAAGCGGCCACCGGCCTCGGTCACGATCGGGACCAGGGCCGCCATGTCGTACAGATTCAAGGCGGGTTCGCAGGCGATGTCGACGGCGCCCTCGGCCACCAGGCAGTAGGACCAGAAGTCGCCGTAGGCGCGCGTCCGCCACACGCGGTCCGTCAGGTTGACGAATTCGGCGAGCGCCCCGCGCTCGCGCCAGCCGGACAGGCTGGAGTAGGACAGGGAGGCATCCTCGAGGCGGGAGACGTTGGAGACCCTGAGGCGCTGCGCCGCGGCGAGGGACTTACCGGTGTAGGCGCCGGTCCCCTCGGCGGCCCACCAGCGCTTGCCCAGGGCGGGAGCGCTGACGACACCGACGACGGGCTTGCCGTCGTCGACCAGCGAGATGAGCGTTGCCCACACGGGGACGCCGCGGACGAAGTTCTTCGTGCCGTCGATGGGGTCGATCACCCAGCGGCGTGAGCCGGAGCCGGTGCTGCCGAACTCCTCGCCGAGCACGGCGTCGCGGGGCCGTGCCCTCGAGAGCTGCCCGCGGATCGCCTCCTCGGCGCCTTTGTCGGCGTCCGTCACGGGCGTGAGGTCCGGCTTGGTCTCGATCCGGAGGTCGAGGGCCTTGAAGCGGGACATCGTCTGGTCGTCGACGGAGTCGGCCATGATGTGCGCGAGCCGGAGGTCGTCGTTGTAGCCCTGCATGAAACTCATACCGATCAACCTATCGTCCCGGTGGGCCCGCGCATGCCGGGGCGCGGCCGGGCGGGTCATGACAGCGAAAAGCCACCGCGGGCTCTCGCCGCGCGGTGGCTTTCGATCCGGCGCCGCGTCAGCGGTGCCGAGCAGGATCAGAGAACGGTGATGTTCTCGGCCTGGGGACCCTTGGGGCCCTGGGTGGTCTCGAAGTTGACCTTCTGGTTCTCCTCGAGGGAACGGTAGCCGTTCGAGTTGATCGCGGAGAAGTGGGCGAATACGTCAGCGCCGCCGTCCTCGGGAGCGATGAAGCCGAAGCCCTTTTCGGCGTTGAACCATTTCACTGTGCCAGTAGCCATGTTGTACATCCTTACCTGGGAGAGCGTCCCGACGATCGGGGCTCATCGTGGTGTTCGTTACCCGCTTTACGTCAAAAGCTGTCGAACTCCAGGTGGAGGGTCAAGGCTTGAAATTTAATGCGCAAACAACAACAGATGCCAGTCTAGCAGTTCCTCGCCTACTGCTGGCCCAGCTCCTTCGCATCATGCGCATTGCCCCGGGGATCCGCGATCCCGGCCGTCAGCAACCTGCGGAGGCTGGCGAGCCGGACCGGACCCGATTCGCCCGCGAGCCCCTCGGCGACGAAGCCGTCCAGGCCGCAGTCCACCGCGTTGTCGTCATGGCGGCAGCCGCGCTCGCAGCGCTCGGTCCCGGGCTCGAGGTCGGGGAACGCCTGGAGGATGCGGTCCGCATCCACGTGCGCCAGCCCGAAGGAGCGGATGCCGGGGGTGTCGATGATCCACGTACCCGGCGACGCGTCCGCGGCCTTCAGGGCGAGGGCGGACGACGACGTGTGGCGCCCGCGCCCGGTGACGGCGTTGACTCCGCCCGTCGCGCGGGTGGACCCGGTGAGGGCATTCACCATGGTGGACTTGCCCACCCCCGAGTGTCCCAGCAGCACGCTGACCTGTCCGTCGAGCTCGTCCCGCAGGGCGTCCACGGCCCCGTGCGAGAGCCGCGCGGACTCGCCGTCGTCGGAGGTGGCCTCGATGCCCACGCCCTCGTCCGTCCGGCTGATGATGACGCGCAGGTCGAGGTGCTCGTAGTTGGAGAGCAGGTCCGCGGGATCGCGCAGGTCGGCCTTAGTGATGCACAGCAGCGGCTCGATCCCGGCGTCGTAGGCGGCCACGAGCGCGCGGTCGATGAAGCCGGTCCTCGGCTCGGGATTGGCCGCCGCGACGACGATGACCAGCTGGTCGGCATTGGCGACGACGACGCGCTCCACCGGGTCGGTGTCGTCGGCGCTGCGCCGCAGCACGGTGCGCCGCTCCTCGATGCGCACGAGCCGCGCGAGGGAGTCCGGCCCGCCGGACAGGTCCCCGACGAGGGCCACGAGGTCACCGGCGACGACGGCGTTGCGCCGCAGCTCCCGGGCCCGGGCGGCCACGACGATCCGCTCGCCCGGCGTGTCCTCCTCGACCACCGCGGTATAGCGGCCGCGGTCCACGGTCACCACGCGACCGATCACCGCGTCGTCGTAGGCGGGACGTGTCTTGGTCCGCGGGCGCGTGCCCTTCTTGTTGGGGCGGATCCGGACGTCCGACTCGTCCCAGGCGCGCGAACCCCTGCGGTTGCCGGCCTCGCTCATGCGCGCGCACCCGACTCGATCGTGGTGGACGGCGTGGCGGGGGACACGACGGCCGCCCAGAGCTCGGGGAACTCCGGCATGGTCTTCGCCGTCGTCCCGATGTTCTCGACCTGCACGCCGTCGACGGCGAGGCCGAGGATCGCCCCGGCGGTCGCCATGCGGTGGTCCTCGTAGGTGTGGAAGACGCCGCCGTGCAGCGGGGCGGGCTCGATCACGAGGCCGTCGGCCGTCTCCTCGACCCTCCCGCCGAGTCCGGTGATCTCTGCGGCGAGGGCCGCCAGCCGATCGGTCTCGTGGCCGCGGAGGTGCGCGATCCCGGTGAGGGTCGACGGCGTCGTCGCCAGGGCACACAGCGCTGCCACGGTCGGGGCCAGCTCGGAGGTGTCCGCGAAGACGCCGCCGGTGATCGACGGCCCGCCGGTCACGGTGAGGGTGCCGTCGTCGAGCGTCGCCGTCGCACCCATCAAAGGCAGGATGCGGCGCCACGCGTCGCCGACCTGCGTGGTGCCGGACGGCCAGTTGCGGATGCGGACGGTGCCGCCCGTGACGACGGCCGCCGCCAGGAACGGCCCCGCGTTGGAGAGGTCCGGCTCGATCGCGACGTCGAACGCGGGGATGGGGCCGGGGGGCACGTGCCAGTGGTCCGGGACGGAGTCGTCCACCGCGACGCCGAGGGAGCGCAGGGTCTCGACGGTCATGCGGACGTGGTCGAGGCTCGGCACGGGCTTGCCGACGTGTTCGAGGTGCAGTCCCTCGTCGAATCGCGCGCCGACGAGCAGCAGGGCGGACACGAACTGCGAGGAGGCGGACGCGTCGATGACGAGTCGGCCGCCCCGCACCCCGCCCCGGCCCTCGATGGTGAAGGGCAACGAACCCGCACCGCCGTCGTCGATGCTGATGCCGAGGCCGCGCAGCGCATCGATGATCGCTCCCATCGGCCGGCGGCGCGCGTGGGGATCGCCGTCGAAGGCCGTGGTCCCGGTGACCAGGCCCGCCACTGCCGGGACGAAGCGCATGACCGTCCCCGCGAGGCCGCAGTCGACGGTCCGTGCGGACGGCTCGTGCGCACCCGTGGGAAGGGGGGTGACACGCAGGTCGGGCCCGAAGCCGCCGTCGCCCGGTATGTCGTCGATCACGGCACCGAGCGAGCGCAGCGCGGTGATCATCAGGGCGGAGTCACGGGAGTGCAGGGGGCGGCGGAGGACGCACGGACCGTCGGCCAGGGCCGCGAGCACCAGGTAGCGATTGGTGAGGGACTTGGAGCCCGGAACCGAGATGGCTGCGTCCACGGCATGCGTCAGGCGGGGCGCCCGCCACATGGTCTGGCCGGGCACCCCGCCTGAGGAGGTCGTCACGGAGTCTAGGAACCGACGACGTCTGCGGCGGTCTTACGCACGGCCTTGTCGGCCTTCTTCAGCTGCTTGCGCGCGTCCTTGCCGAGGCCGGTCGCGTTCTTCTTCGCGTCCATGGCGAGGTGCTCGGCCCGCCAGGCGAGGCCCGGGCGACCGTTGGTGTCCACGGCGGCGAGCAGGACGGCGCCGATCAGGGAGAGGTTCTTCAGCAGCTGGGTGCGGCGGGCCTTCTTGCCCTCCTTCGTGGCTGAATCGGCGGAGCGGTAGTCGACGAGGGCGTTGACCGTCGCAGTGACCGTGAGCAGCAGTGCCGCGACACGGGAGAACCGGCCGATGCCCAGCAGCAGTGCGGCACCGACCTGCGTCGCGCCGAGCACCTGGCCCACGAGCTTCTCGTTCCCCGTGATGGCGGCGGCCGAGGGGACCACCTTCGTGACTCCTGCGAGGACGGGCTTCAGCTGCGGTGCGGTGGCTCCGGCGGTGCGGAGCCGGTCGACGCCGGAGAACACGAAGCTGCTGGCGATCATGGGACGGGCGATAACGCGGACAAGGGTCACAACTGCCTCCTGGTGGCCCGGCGGCTGCTGCCGGGCATTGCTTGGACGGATACGAAGCACGCTGAGTCTAGTTTTACATGCCGCGCCGGGCCGTGCGATCAGTGACCGCGACGGGTGCCGGGGTTGCCCGCAGCCCGTCAACCGACCGGCTGCGGGCGGATGTACAGGAATAGAAGGTCCCGGCCCGGGGTTGGAGGAGGTGTACAGGAACCCGAACGGAAGGGGATGCACCGATGACGGTTCTCCAGACGGCGACGATCGGCAGGCCGGATTTCCAGCTGTCGACAACGGTGCGGCGTGCCGGTGCCCCGGCGTCGCGAGGGGGCGGACGCGTAGACTTCGACTCGATGAATACAACAGCCCCCGCAGGCAGCAACCAGGCCGAAGACGCACAGCTGGACGTCTCGACGGAGTCGGAGGCTGACCGCAAGGCGCGCTTCGAGCGTGACGCGATGCAGTACGTCGACCAGCTGTACTCGGCCGCCATGCGCATGGCCCGCAACCCCAGTGATGCAGAGGACCTGGTGCAGGAGGCGTACACCAAGGCGTTCTCGGCCTTCCACCAGTACAAGCCGGGGACCAACCTCAAGGCGTGGCTGTACCGCATCCTCACGAACACCTACATCAACCTGTACCGCAAGAGGCAGCGCGAGCCCCTGCAGTCGCACTCGGACACGATCGAGGACTGGCAGCTCGCGAAGGCCGCCGAACACACCTCGATGGGGCTGCGGTCTGCCGAGGCCGAGGCGCTCGACCACCTGCCCGACTCCGACGTCAAGAGCGCCCTGCAGGCCATTCCCGAGGAGTTCAGGCTTGCCGTCTACTTCTCGGACGTCGAGGGCTTCGCGTACAAGGAGATCTCGGAAATCATGAACACGCCCATCGGGACGGTCATGTCCCGGCTGCACCGCGGCCGCAAGCTGCTGCGCGAGCTTCTCGCGGAATACGCCTACGAGCGGGGCCTCGGGGACGGCACAGGCGCCAGGGTCCGGGTAACGACCGGCGGCGCGAAGGCAGCGGGCACAGAACAGGAGATGGAGAAATGAGCGATTGCGGGAGCATGGGCGACTGCGCCGACTCGAGGATCGAACGGCTGTACGAGTACCTGGACGGTGCGCTGTCGCACCAGGACCTGGTGGACATCAAGGACCACTTGGACGGGTGCCCGCAGTGCGCGGAGGAGCACGATCTCGAGTGCGTGATCCGCTCCGTGGTGAAGCGGTCCTGCACCGAGGTGGCGCCGTCCACGCTGAAGGCCAGCATCCTCGATCGCATCAGCCACCTGAAGACGGTGGACCACTGACCCTGCCGACGGCGTACGTCAGCCGGCCGTAGAACGACAGAACCTCCGGACCCTTCGGGGCCGGAGGTTCTGTCGTCGTGGTTCTCACGCCTGGACTCAGGTGTTGGGGCGCTTACCGTGGTTCGCGCCTCCGCGCTTGCGGTCGCGACGCTTGCGTGCTCGCTTGCTCATGGGCTGCCTCCTTCTTCTTCAGGCACTGTAGTCGTGCAGAACTGCACCCCAGTCTCCCATACGGCGACGGGCGTCACCTAAACAGCGGCGCACCGTCCCCTGCCCGCCGGGGAGGCACCCCTAGGATGGACGGACCAGCCATGACCGAAGGAGCGTGTGCATGCGTGCTGCCTATGTAGCCACCCAGTCGGCGGGCGATCCCCTCGCCGGCCTGACCGTCGGGGAGCTCGAGCTTCCCGAGCCGCCCTCCGGCTTCCGCCGTGTCAGGGTCGTCGCCTCGAGCCTCAACCACCATGACCTCTGGTCCCTGCGGGGTGTGGGCCTGCCCGGGGAGCGGCTCCCGATGGTGCTCGGCTGCGACGCGGCCGGGGTCGACGACGACGGCAACGAGGTCATCGTGCACGGCGTCGTGTCCTCCGCGGGCTGGCGGGGCGACGAGACGCTGGACCCGAAGCGGTCGCTGCTGTCGGAGCAGCACCCCGGCACCATGGCCGACGAGGTCTGGGTGCCCGAGCGCAACCTCGTGCCCAAGCCTCCCGAGCTCACCTTCGAGGAGGCGGCCTGCCTGCCGACGGCCTGGCTCACCGCCTACCGGATGCTGTTCACCGTGTCACCGGCCGCTCCGGGGTCCACGGTCCTGGTGCAGGGCGCGGGTGGCGGGGTCGCGTCCGCGGTCATCGCGCTGGCCGCTGCCGCCGGGTTCCGCGTCTGGGCCACCAGCCGGAGCGAGGAGAAACGCCGGCGTGCCCTCGACCTGGGCGCGGATCGCGTGTTCGACGACGGCGCGCGCCTTCCCGAGCGCGTCGACGTGGTCTTCGACTCGGTGGGGGAGGCGACCTGGGGCCACTCCCTGAAGTCCCTCGTGCCGGGTGGGACGATCGTGACCTGCGGTGCGACCAGCGGTCCTGCACCGTCGGCAGACCTCAACCGGGTGTTCTTCCTCCAGCTGCGGGTGCTTGGCTCCACCATGGGCACGCGGGAGGAGCTGATCCGGCTGACGCGTTTCCTCGTGACGACCGGGGTCAGGCCCGTGATCGACAGCGTGCTGCCGCTCGAGGATGCCGTCCAGGGCTTCCGGCGCATGCTGGACGGCGAGGTGTTCGGGAAGATCGTCTTCCGCCACTAGCCGCTCCCGCTCTGTCCGGAAGGACCTGCAGGAACACGAAAGGGACCCTCCAGCATGGCGGGTCCCTTGCGCGTCCTGCGTCAGCCCTGGTCGGTGGCTCCGGCGGCGAGGATGGCGGTGCGCTGCTCCCGCCGCAGGGCCTGCACCGCCGGGTCCGGGACCGGAGCGGCGGCGAGGAGCCGCCGGGTATAGGCGTCGCGGGGGTACTTCAGCACCTGCTCCGTGCTGCCCTGCTCCACGAGGTTGCCCTTGTTCAGTACCGCGATGTGGCTGGCCAGGAGCTCGACGACGGCGAGGTCGTGGCTGACGAACAGGCAGGCGAAGCCCCGCTCCCGCTGCAGCTCCTGCAGGAGCTCGAGGACCTTCGCCTGCACGGACACATCGAGGGCCGAGGTGGGTTCGTCGGCCACCAGGAGGTCCGGCTGCAGCGACAGGGCCCGGGCGATCCCGACGCGCTGGCGCTGGCCACCGGAGAGCTCGTGCGGGTACCTGTTGCGGAAGGCCACCGGCAGCTGCACGTCCTCGAGCAGGGAGGCGACGCGCTTGTCCAGCTCGCCGCGGCCCAGCTTCTCGTGGAGGAGCAGCGGCTCGCCGATGCTGTCACCGATCGACAGCCTCGGATTCAGCGACGCCGCCGGATCCTGGAACACGATCGCGAACTTCTTGCGCAGCGGCAGGAGCTGCCGTGCCGTCAGCTCCGTGATGTCGGTGCCGCCGATCCTCACCCTGCCGCCGGAGGTCTTGATGAGGCCCGTGACCGCGCGCGCGATCGTCGACTTGCCGGAGCCCGACTCGCCCACCAGACCCATGACCTCACCGGGATTGATGGTCAGGGAGACGCCGTTGACCGCCTTGAAGGGCGGCTGACGGAAGCGCCCCGGGTACTCGATGTCCACATCGGTGAGTTCCAGGGCCGGGACGACTCCCGAGGCGGTCCGCGTCTCCCGGGCCCGGAGGGCAGCCTCGGCGTACTCCTCGTGGATGCTGAGTTGCCCGTCCACCACCTCGACGTCGGCGAGCACCCCGCCGACCTTCGAGCCCAGGTGGGGGACCGCCCCGAGGAGCTGCTGGGTGTACGCCTCCGTCGGGGCGGCGAACAGCCGGGCCGTGGGGGCGGCCTCGACGATCCGGCCCTTCTCCATGACCACGACGTGGTCCGCGAGATCGGCGACCACGCCCATGTCATGGGTGATGAGCAGGACGGCGCTGTTGAGCCGCTTGTTCAGCTTGCGCAGCAGGTCCAGCACCTCGGCCTGCACCGTGACGTCGAGCGCCGTCGTCGGTTCGTCCGCGATCAGGAGCATCGGGTCGTTCGCGAGGGCGATGGCGATCATGGCCCGCTGGCGCTGGCCGCCGGAGAACTGGTGCGGGAACGAGTCGTAGCGGCGTTCGGCTTCGGGGATCTCGACCATGCGCAGCAGCTCGATGGCGCGCTTCTTCGCCTGGGCGGGGGAGAGCTCGGTGTGCTGCTCGACGGCTTCGCGGATCTGCTCACCGACGGTGAGGACCGGGTTGAGTGCCGTCATGGGCTCCTGGAAGATCATCGCGATCTCGTTGCCGCGCACGCGGCGCAGCGTCCCCTGCGGGGCGCCGATGAGCTCCTTGCCGAGCATCCTCGCACTGCCGTGCGAGCGCCCGTTGCGGGGCAGGAGCCCGAGGAGCGCCATGGAGGACATGCTCTTGCCCGAGCCGGACTCGCCGACGATCGCGAGGATCTCACCGGGGTGGATCTCGTAGGAGACGTCCTCGGCGGCCATGACCCACTCGTTGTCCACGTTGAAGTCGACGCCGAGTCCCTTCACGGCGAGGATGGGGCCGTCCCCGAGGGGGACCTGCTCGTCGGAGATGACGACGGAACTGTGTGCTGCCATTACTGCTTCACCCTTGTCTGCTTGGGGTCGAACGCGTCGCGCAGGCCGTCGCCGATGAAGTTGACGGCGAGGGCGATGCCGATGATGAAGGCGCCCGGCCAGAGGAACAGCCACGGCCGGACCGTCAGCGCGGAGCGGTTGTCGTTGATGGCCTTGCCGAGCGAGGTGTCCGGCGCGACGACGCCGAGGCCGAGGTAGCTCAGCGCGGTCTCGAGGAGGATGGCTCCGGAGATGGCGAGCGTCGTCGAGACGATGATCACCCCGACCGTGTTCGGCAGGATGTGGCGGAAGATGATGCGGAACGAACTGGCGCCCACGGATTTCGCCGATTCGACGAACTCCTTCTCCCGCAACGACAGGAACTCGCCGCGCACGAGCCGCGCGAGGCCCGTCCAGGTGACGACACCGAGGAACACGGCGAAGGGGATGATGCCGGCCTTCGCGACGATCCCCGCCACTGCGGCGGCGATCACGACGGTGGGGATGGTGATGACCACGTCGGTGATCCGCATGAGGAACGCCTCGGTCCAGCCGCGGAAGTATCCGGCCAGCGCGCCGACCGTGGTGCCGATCACCATGGCGACGAGCCCGACGATGAAGGCGATGATCAGCGAGGTCTGGGTGCCGCGCATCGTGAGCGCGAAATAGTCGCGTCCGAGGACGTCCTGCCCGAACGGATGTTCCCCGAGGCTGAAGGGCCACAGCGTGAGCGTGGGCCGGCCTTCGTTGAACCGGGGAGCGAGGACGTCGTATTCCTTGTTCCACCAGCCCGGCAGGCCGGCGAAACCGATGGAGCTGAAGGCGAGGATGAAGATGAGGACCAGCAGGGCTATCCCGGCGAGGGCGCCCTTGTGCCGGAAGAACCGCTCGCGGATCAGCTTGCCCTGGCTCTTGGCCTCCGTGGTGCGGATGCGATCCGTCTGGTCCCTGGTGGGCCGGGCCGTCGAGATGTCCGTGTCCTGGCTCTGCAGGGTCAGCTCGGACAGCTCGACGGATGCGCGGGAGTCGTCCCGGTTCTTGTCGTGTGGAGTCATGGTGGGTCCTAGCTCAGGGTGATGCGCGGGTCGAGGAACGCGTAGGCGATGTCGGCGAGCATGTTGAACAGCACGGCGGCCGTCCCGACGACGAGGAAGAAGGCCATGACCGGCCCCGGATCCACGTTCGCGATGCCGTCGACGAACATCTTGCCCATGCCGTTCCAGCCGAAGACCTGCTCGGTGATGACGGCGCCGCCGAGGACGCCGGCGAAGTCGAACGCCATCAGCGTGGTGATGGGAATCATCGCGTTGCGGAATGCGTGCTTCACCAGGACGGTCCGTTCGCTGAGGCCCTTGGCCCGAGCGGTGCGGATGTAGTCCTGGTTCATCACGTCGAGCTGGCTCGCACGGGTGTAGCGGGTGTAGGTGGCGAAGGAGATCAGCGTGAGGGCGATCGTGGGCAGGATGAGGTGCAGCGCGTAGTCGAGGTTGATCTCCCAGAACGTGCCCTCGAGGTTGGCGGACTGTGAGCCGGTGGTGGGGATCGGGCGTCCGCCCGCCTTGGCGGACAGGGTGGGGTAGGCCTGCAGGAGGCGGTCGAGCACGATCAGCAGGCTCACCGAGACGGCGATCACCGCGCCGATCTTCGCTGCCTGGGCACGGAACGGACCGCCGACCACTCCTGCGACGACGTAGGACACGACCGCGAGGGCCACGACGAGCGCGACCACGAGGAACCAGCTGGGATCCGTCAGGAGCGGGATCGACACGAGGTAGCCGATGTAGCTCACGCCCGCAGCGGCGAGGGCGGCGTTCAGGACGCGACGACGGCGGAATCCGGCGAGCAGGGCGGTCCACAGGACGGCGATGCCCGCCGCCGAGATGAGCATACCGACGACGCCGAAGCCCGGAGCGACGAACCAGCCGGTGACGAGGAGCAGATAGAGCGCCAGTGCGGTGGCGACGGCGGCGATGCCGAACACCATGAGGCGACGCCGTCGGTCACCGCCGACGACGATCGCCCAGACCACGCCGGCGACCACCCCTATCAGGGCGATCGTGAGATAGGAGAACTGCGGATTCGCCAGCCAGGTGTTCAGGTCGATCGCCAGGTACTGCTTCAGCAGGGTGGAGAGCCAGAACAGGGGCAGGGAGAACAGCAGGAAGGAGATGAAGGTGACCGAGTAGTCGAAGGTGCTGTACTGGCGGATCGCCGTGACGATCCCGACGACGACGCCGAGGATCAGCGCCAGCACGGTGGCGACGACGACGAGTCGCAGCGTCGAACCGATGGCGTTCTCGAGCTGGGGGAGGACCGCCGCTCCGGTGCGGTCCTGGCCGAGCGTGCAGCTGATGCCGCCCGGGACGAGGCAGTGGCCGACGTCCTGGAGCCAGAGGAAGTAGCGGGGGATGGGCGGGACGTCCAGGTTCATGGCTGCAGTCCGTGCCGCGATCGTCGCGGCCTTCTCGGGGCCGCTCGTCTCGCCCAGGTCCTCGAACGGATCGCCCGACGAGATGGTGAGGAAGTACATCAGCGTGGTCGCTGCGAGCATGATGAAGAACGAGATGATCGTCCGCTTGGCGATGAAGTAGAACACGTGGGGGCTCCTAGGAAACGGTGCAGGCTGGCGCGGCGGCCGGGCACAGGGACGGGCAGGCCCGTGGGAGCCTGCCCGTCTTCATGCGTCAGCCGGAATGAGCGATCAGTTCTGCTTCGTCCAGCTGTAGGCATTCCAGGTGATGCCGGTCTGCGTCGGGTTCAGTTCCACGCCCTGGAGCTTGGAGGAGTACCCGATGATGTCTGCGTTCGCGTAGAGCACCACGTTGTACTGGGTCTCCGCGAGGCGCTGTTCCATCTCGGTCTTGAGCGGGACGACCTGCTCCTCGTCGGTGTTGGTGACGATCTCGCTCCACAGCCGGTCGACCTCTTCGTCGGCGTAGCCGCCGAAGTTCTGCTCGCCCTCGGAGATGTAGATGGACTCACCCGAGGCCACGAGACCCGAACCGGACCAGCCGAAGATGACGGCGTCCCATGACCCGGGCTGCGAGAGCTTCGCGCTCCACTCGGCCTCGGGCTGCGGGATGATCTCGAAGCCGGCCTTGTCGCAGGAGTCCTTGACGAGGGCGACCATGTCGGCGCGGAGCTGGCTGGTCGAGGCGAACATGAGGGACACCTTGACGGGCTCGGTCTTGCCTGCTTCGGCAAGGAGGGCCTTGGCGCCTTCGATGTCGGCGGTCCCGTCGCTCTGGGCGGCAGGGGCACCATCGAGGACCGTGTCGTAGTCGGGCTGTCCCGGCTGGTACTCGCGGAGGTTCATGACCGTACCCTCGGGGTCGATCGGGGTGACGAACTTGTCGACCATGTCCGCGCGGGGCACGCAGGCCTGGAAGGCCTGGCGCACCTTGACGTCCTCGAAGACCGCTCCGGGACGCTGGTCCAGGTCGATGTGCGAGAAGGTGAGCGATGTCCCGGTGTCGACCGTGACGTTCTCGCCGATCTGCTCGAGCGCAGCCTTGGTGTCGACCGTGGGGCTCGAGGGATCGATGACGTCGACGTCACCGTTCTGCAGTGCCTGCACCGCTTCCTCGTCGACGATGGTCTTGAAGACCATGGTGTCGGTCTTGCCTGCGCGCTCCTCGCCCCAGTACTGGTCGTTCTTGACCAGGGTCAGGGTGCCGTTGACCGCGTTGTCCAGCTTGTAGGGGCCGGACGAGGGCAGCAGCGCGGTGTCGGGCAGGGTCGGGAGGTCCACCTCGTAGTTCCAGCCCGCGTTCCAGAACTCGGCGACCGGCTTGAGGGCCTCGATGTCGTCCGCCTGGATGGCTTCGACCAGTTCGGCGCCGTCGCCCTCGGGGGACATGCCGCCCTGTTCAGCGGCGACGTGCGCGGGCATCAGTGTGCCCGGGGTGAGCAGCGCTTCCCAGTCCGCGTAGGGCTCGGAGAAGACGGTCTCGAACTCCTTCGCACCGGGCTCGCCCTCGATCTTCTCCATGAGCGCGAAGCCGTTGGTCGACGCGGCCTGGAAGATGTCGGCTTCCTCGCCCGTCTCGGGGTCGGTCTCGCCGCTCGGGTGGGTGCCGGACAGGGCCGCCCAGGTCAGCAGCACGTCGTCGAAGTCGATCGGCGTGCCGTCGGACCACACAGCATCTTCGTTGATGGTGTATTTGACGGTCAGCGGATCGTCGCTGGTTTTCTCGTACGTGCCGAACTCGGTGTTCGGTTCCAGCTCGCCCGCTGCAGTGAAGGCTGCGAAGCCTGCCGACGTCAGGTTGTCCACGTAGGTGTTGTAGACCGAGTTGGTGCTGGCGGTGTTGCCGTTGTAGCCCGTGGGGGCCTGGCTGATCGCGATGTTGATGGTGGTCGCCAGGTCTTCCGAGGCGCCTTCCGATGCCGGGGTCTCAGCGGTTCCGCCCGCCGATCCACAGGCACTCAGCATGAGCGCTCCGATGGACAGTGCGGCGAGCGTCAAGGTGCGCTTATTACGCATTCGATAGTCCTTACTGTGCTAGGCGCGAGGGACGCAGTCATGTCCCCCGAGGCGGATTGCGGCAGTGACGGCAATCACACTGGGCCAGCATAGCGAACGATCGTTGCCTCTAGACACTCAGTGAACCATTGATAACCCATTCGTTACCTCTGTGAAATATAAGGCCTCTGAGGAACGCGAAAGCCCCGACGACGGCGTGTCATCGGGGCCTTTCCGCGCGATGCGGGTCTACTCTGGCGCGGGCACCTCGAGCCATTGGAACCAGCCCCGGTGCAGCACCAGCCACGCCATCAGGCCGTATCCGGCCTGTCCCGGGGTGCCGCCGTTCGCGGCGAGGTCATGCCGCCACTGCTCGTGTGCCAGCAGCGGGGTGAACGTGTCGACGAAGACGTGCTTGCGTCGCGTGGTGACATCCCCGAAGGCTGCGGACAGGTCGGCCAGGCGCCTGTTCCGCTCGGCGTCGAGGCCGGGGGGCGGCCCGACCACCAGGACCTTCACGCTCGTCTGGGACGCGCCGTCGAGGATGTTCGCGAGGTTGAGCCGACTGCGGGCGGTGGAGAGGTCGAGATCGAGGTCGCGGTCCGACAGACCGATGACCAGACGGTTATCGTGTCCGTCCGCGAAGCGGCGGCCGGCCTCCTGCAACCAGCGGTTCGCCAGCGCTTCCGTGCCCTCCGCGGGGGCGGGGAGGCTGAACGCCTCGACCACGGCATTGTCGGGGCGCGTGCGGGCCATGACGCGACCGAGCCAGCCGAGGGCGCGGGGATCACCGATGCCCGCGAGGAGTTCGTCGCCCACTGCTGCTAGCCGGATTCTGCGTTGTTCCACTGGTCCCTCGGTGTGCTGGTCGTCGGTGTACGGGTGGGTCCGGCGGCGCTGCCTGCCGGCCTCGATCCCTTAAAGACATCAGGTGGGGCCGTGAGCCCCACCTGACATCATACTGATCGCTTACTTCTGCCGGCCGAACGCCTTCTTGATGAGCAGCTCCTGCTCGATCGCGTGGTTCTTGGCCGATCCTGTGGCGGTCGAGGCCGAGGCCGGTCGGCTGGCGAGCCTGAGGGGCCGGTCCAGCTCCTGCGGCAGGTTCAGGCCGATGAACGGCCACGGCCCCTGGTTCGCCGGCTCGTCCTGTGCCCACACGAGCTCGGCATCGGGGTACGCGCCGACGGCGGCCCGGATCTCCTCGACGGGCAGCGGGTAGAGCTGCTCGACGCGGACGATGGCCGTCCGGTCGTCGTCGAGCTTCTGCCGTGAGGCCAGCAGGTCGTAGTACAGCCTGCCGGACACCATGATCACGCGCTCGACGTCCTTGCCCGCGGTTCCGAGCGTGTCGGGGATGACCGGGCGGAACGTGCCCTGCGTGAAGTCGTCGACCGAGCTCGCGGCACCCTTGAGGCGGAGCAGCTGCTTCGGCGTGAAGATCACCAGGGGCTTCCGCGGCCGGGTGTACGCGTGGCGGCGCAGCAGGTGGAAGTGGGACGCCGCGCTGCTGGGATTGGCGACCACCATGTTCTGCTCGGCGCACATCTGGAGGAACCGTTCGATCCGGGCGGACGAGTGGTCCGGCCCCTGCCCCTCGTAACCGTGCGGGAGCATGAGGACCAGCGAGGACCGCTGGCCCCACTTCTGCTCCGCCGAGCTGATGAACTCGTCGATGATCGTCTGCGCACCGTTGACGAAGTCGCCGAACTGCGCCTCCCAGATCACGAGTGCATCGGGCCGCTCCACGGAGTAGCCGTACTCGAAGCCCATCGCCGCGTACTCGCTGAGCAGCGAATCGTAGACCCAGAACTTCGCCTGGTCCTGGGCGAGGTCGTCCAGGGGCAGCCACTCGTGGCCCGTCGCGCGGTCGTGGAAGACCGCGTGGCGCTGCACGAAGGTGCCGCGTCGGGAGTCCTGGCCGGCGAGCCGCACGGGCACGCCTTCCATGAGCAGCGAGCCGAAGGCCGCGATCTCGCCGAAGCCCCAGTCGATGCCACCCTCGCGCGACATCTGCTCACGCTTCTCCAGGAGGGCCTTCAGCTTGGGGTGGACGGTGAAGCCGTCGGGGATCGAGGTGTGCGCGGCGCCGATGTGAGCCAGCGTCTCCGCGCTGATCGCCGTCTGCGGAGCATCGCCCGTGGCGCCGTCGGCCTGCTGGGCGTAGGGACGCTCGAGGTCGGACACGGCCTGGGGATCCTTCGTGACCACGGGGATCGGCGAGGTCTGTGCCGCGTGTGTCTCCGCGAACACGCGCTCGAGGCGTTCCTGGTAGTCACGGAGCGCCTGCTCCGCCTCCTCCTGCGTGATGTCCCCGCGGCCGATCAGCGCCTCGGTGTAGAGCTTGCGGACCGAGCGCTTCGCCTCGATGAGGTTGTACATCATCGGCTGCGTCATCGAGGGGTCGTCACCCTCGTTGTGCCCGCGGCGGCGGTAGCACACCATGTCGATGACGACGTCCTTGTTGAAGCGCTGACGGAACTGGTAGGCCATCTGCGCCACGCGCACCACGGCCTCGGGATCGTCCCCGTTCACGTGGAAGATCGGCGCCTGCACCATCTTCGCGACGTCCGTCGAGTACACGGACGAGCGCGACGACGTCGGGCTCGTGGTGAAGCCGACCTGGTTGTTGACGATCACATGGATGGTGCCGCCCGTGCGGTAGCCGCGCAGCTGCGAGAGGTTCAGGGTCTCCGCGACGACGCCCTGGCCCGCGAAGGCCGCGTCGCCGTGGATGAGGATCGGCAGCACGGGGAAGGTCTCGCCCTGGTCGAGCAGGTCCTGCTTGGCGCGGACGATGCCCTCGAGCACGGGGTCGACGGCCTCGAGGTGCGAGGGGTTCGCAGCCAGGTAGACCTTCGTCTCGTTGCCGGCGTCGGAGGTGAAGGTCCCCTCGGTGCCGAGGTGGTACTTCACGTCGCCGGACCCCTGGACGGAGCGCGGGTCCTGGGTGCCCTCGAACTCGCGGAAGACCTGCGCGTAGGTCTTGCCGGCGATGTTCGTCAGCACGTTCAGGCGGCCGCGGTGGGCCATGCCGATCGCGACCTCGTCGAGGCCGTCGTCCGCTGCTCCGGAGATGACGGCGTCGAGCAGCGGGATCAGCGACTCGCCGCCCTCGAGGGAGAAGCGCTTCTGCCCGACGAACTTCGTCTGCAGGAAGGTCTCGAAGGCCTCCGCGGAATTCAGCTTGTGCAGGATGCGCAGCTGCTCCTCGCGGCTCGGCTTGGAGTAGGGGTGCTCCAGCTCGTCCTGGAACCACTGCCGCTCGGTGGGGTCCTGCAGGTGCATGTACTCGATGCCCGTGGTGCGGCAGTAGGCATCGCGGAGGACGCCGAGCATGTCGCGGAACTTGAGCATCGGCTGGCCGCCGAAGCCGCCGGTCGGCCACTCGCGGTCGAGGTCCCACAGCGTCAGGCCGTGCGTGCGGATGTCGAGATCGGCGTGCTTGCGCTGCACGTACTCGAGGGGGTTCGTGTCCGCCATGAGGTGACCACGCACGCGGTAGGCGTGGATGAGCTGCTGGATCCGGGCGACCTTGTTGATCTGGTCCATCGGATCCACCTGGATGTCGGCACTCCAGCGCACCGGCTCGTAGGGGATCCGCAGCGACTCGAAGATCTCGTCGTAGAAGCCCTGCTCACCCAGCAGGAGCTGGTGGATGATCCGCAGGAACTCGCCACTGCCCGCGCCCTGGATGACGCGGTGGTCGTAGGTCGAGGTCAGCGTGATCGTCTTACTGATGGCGTGCTTGGCCAGGGTCTTCTCGCTCGAACCCTGGAACTCGGCGGGGTACTCGAGGGCGCCCGCTCCGATGATGCAGGCCTGTCCCTTGGAGAGCCGGGGCACGGAGTGCACCGTCCCGATCCCGCCGGGATTGGTAAGGGACACCGTGGTGCCGGCGTAGTCGTCGGCACCGAGCTTGCCCGCGCGGGCCTTCCTCACGAGGGCCTCGTAGGCGTGCCAGAACTCCGAGAAGTTCATGGTCTCGGCCTTCTTGATGTTCGGCACCACGAGCGAGCGCGTGCCGTCCGGCTTCGGCATGTCGATGGCGAGACCGAAGTTCACGTGCGCGGGCTGCACGGCGGACGGCTTGCCGTCGATCACGTCGTAGTAGACGTTCTGCGAGGGGAACTGGGCCAGCGCCCGGATGATCGCGTAGCCGATGAGGTGTGTGAACGAGACCTTGCCGCCCCGGGCGCGCGCGAGGTTGCTGTTGATGACCACGCGGTTGTCGATCAGCAGCTTCGCGGGGATGGCGCGGACGCTGGTCGCGGTCGGGACGGTGAGGCTGGCCTCCATGTTCGTGGCGATCGCCTTGGCGGGTCCACGCAGCACACTGACCTTGTTCTCGTCCATCTCGGCATTCCGGTCCGAGGCCGGGAGTTGCGCGGGGATGGGCTTTGCGGCGGACTTCTCCTCGCGGGAGGTCTCGGGCTTCCTGGCCGGTTCCTTCGCCACGGGAGGCTTGCCGCTCTCCTGCGTACTGGCCGGGCTCTCGCCCGACGCCTTGGGTGCGGGTGCCTCCGCCGTGACGACGGGGAGTTCCTTGGTCGGCGGATGGGCCGTCACCGACGATGTGGGGCTTCCGGCAGCAGGGGCCTGGGGCCTGGTCGACGCGGGTGCGGTCGCGGGATCGGCGGGCTTCGACGCCGAGGGGCGTCCGTTCTCCGCAGGCGCCGACTCCGCATCGAACGAATCGAAGAGCTCCCACCACTTCCGGTCGACCGAGTGGCGGTCCTTCTGGAACTGCTCGTAGAGTTCGTCAACAAGCCACTCGTTCCCGCCGAATTCTTCAGGTAACCGGTGGCTGGTCTGTTCTGGCACGTGTAAACGCCTCTTCCGTAAGTTGCCCTGAGCGCGGAGCGGTCGGCAGGATCGGCGCGAAGCCGTGTCCGGACCCTGTCCAAGTGTAGTGACAGGACTGACGAACAATCCAATCAGGCGCGTCGCCCGGGTACCCTCCCGGGCGGGTGCCGCGAACGGCCCGTGGGCGGTGCCCGGAGTGGGAGCGGCGCGGTCGACGCACTAGACTTTTTGCGGCCGTCCACGCGGTCGCTCAGCCCGCCGCTCACCCCGCCGTCGAGACAGGGACACCATGCGCTTCATCACCCCGCCCACCACCGATCTCACCTACTCGGACGTCTTCCTCGTTCCGTCCGCGTCCGAGGTCGTCTCCCGGTTCGACGTCGATCTCTCCTCCGATGACGGGACGGGCACCACCATCCCCCTCGTCGTCGCGAACATGACCGCGGTCACGGGGCGCCGCATGGTCGAGACGGTCGCGCGCCGCGGAGGTCTCGGGGTACTGCCGCAGGATGTGCCGACCGAGGTGATCGCGGAGGTCACGTCCTGGGTCAAGGAACGGCATCCCGTCTTCGAGACGCCGCTGAAGCTCCGTCCGGGCAGCACCGTGATCGACGCGCTGCACCTCATGTACAAGCGCGCGCACGGAGCGGTGCTCGTCGTCGACGACGGCGGGACCTGCGTGGGGGTGGTCAACGCGGCCGACTGCGAGGAGGTGGACCGGTTCGCCTCCCTCGAGTCCGTGATGCGACCCGCCCCGGCGGCGTTCGATGCGGCCCTGTTCGACGCCGACCCCGCGGCCGCGCTGCAGAAGGCGTTCGAGGACCTCGACGGTGCGCGCAGCTCGCTCGCGCCGGTGGTGCGCGACGGCGTCCTGCAGGGCGTTGTCACCCGCACCGGCGCACTCCGCTCCACCATCTACGATCCCGCGCTCGATGGAGCGGGGAGGTTGCGGGTGGCCGCGGCGGTGGGCATCAACGGGGACGTCGAGGCGAAGACGGCCGCCCTGCTGGATGCGGGTGTCGACGTGCTCGTCGTCGACACCGCCCACGGCCACCAGCGGAAGATGCTGGACGCGCTCGCGGTCGTGCGGGGACTGCATCCCACGGTGCCGATCGTCGCGGGCAACGTGGTCAGCGCCGAGGGAGTACGCGACCTCGTCGCGGCCGGCGCGTCGATCGTCAAGGTCGGCGTGGGCCCCGGTGCCATGTGCACCACCCGCATGATGACGGCCGTCGGCCGTCCCCAGTTCTCCGCGGTGTACGAGTGCGCCCGTGCCGCCGCCGACCTCGGCGCCCACGTATGGGCCGACGGGGGGGTGCGCCACCCCCGCGACGTCGCCCTCGCGCTCGCCGCGGGAGCCAGCCAGGTGATGATCGGTTCCTGGTTCGCCGGCACGTACGAGAGCCCCGGCGACCTGCAGACCGACAGCAACGGCCGGCGCTACAAGGAGAGTTTCGGCATGGCCTCGGCGCGGGCGGTCCAGAACCGGACACGGCGCGACGACGTCTTCGCCCGTGCCCGCAAGGGTCTGTTCGAGGAAGGCATCTCGACGTCCAAGATGTACCTCGACCCCGCCCGGCCCGGGGTGGAGGACCTGCTGGACATGATCACCGCCGGCGTGCGCAGCTCCATGACCTATGCGGGCGCCGCGTCCCTGGCCGAGTTCCGTGAGCGCGCCGTCGTCGGCGTGCAGTCGGCTGCCGGCTACGAGGAGGGCCGTCCGCTCCAGCAGAGCTGGTAGGGCGCGCGGGGCCGGTGGCCGGCACGGATCGGTGCGATCGCGGTCAGCGGAATCGCGTGTGGCGGAGAAGGGCGGAGCCGGTAAACTGGCCGTCTTATGGACAGTCCTTCTAGGGGCCGGCTCGACGCCGGCATCCCCTCTCTCCTTGCCCATGCGCTGTCCGGCCCGCAGGCCGGACCTCCCGCCGACGCGGACCACGGCCCGGTGCCACTGCCGACGGACGCCGCGGACCCCCTCAGACGGGGACCGCTGCGATCCCTGTCCCGCCCGACCGGGAAGGGGTAGCAGCGGTGGAATGGATCTATCTCGCCGCCGGCGTACTCCTCGTCCTCGGGACGGGATTCTTCGTGGCGGTGGAGTTCGCACTCGTCGCGCTCGACCAGACCTACGTCCAGCGGGCGGTCGACGACGGCGACACCAGGGCCGAACCGCTGCTCCGTTGCCTGAAGTCCCTCTCCACGCAGCTCTCGAGCTGCCAGCTGGGCATCACGATGACCACCCTGCTGACCGGTTACGTGATGGAGCCGTCCGTCGGGCGGCTCCTCGAGGGTCCGCTGACGTCCCTCGGGCTCTCGGAGGCGCTCGTGGCGTCCTCCTCGATCGTCATCGCGATGGTGCTCGCCACCCTGCTCTCGATGCTGATCGGCGAGCTCGTCCCCAAGAACCTCTCCATCGCCCTGCCGTTCCGGGTGGGCAAGGCACTCGCGCGGCCGCAGCTGCTGTTCACGGCGGTCTTCAAGCCGGCCATCGTCGTGCTCAACGGGTTCTCGAACCGGGTCCTCAACGTGTTCGGACTCGAGGCGAAGGAGGAGATCTCGGGCGCGCGCACGCCGTCCGAACTCTCGTCCCTGGTCCGTCGTTCCGCCGAGATGGGAACGCTCGACCAGTCCACCGCCACCTTCCTGGCACGCACCTTCAGCTTCTCCGAGCGCACGGCCGCGGACGTCATGACGCCGCGGATCCGCATGGAGGTCATCGACTCCGACCAGACGGTCGCCGATGTCGTCGAGGCCGCCCGGCGCACGGGCTACTCGCGGTTCCCACTCATCGGTGAGTCCGCCGATGACATCCGTGGCGTGGTCCACGTGAAGAAGGCCGTCTCCGTCCCCCGTCACAAGCGGGCCGACCTACCAGCAGGGACCATCATGACCGACGTGCTGCGCGTGCCGGAGACCGTCCACCTGGACTCGTTGCTCAGCGAACTCCGGGAGGCCAACCTGCAACTCGCCGTCGTGCTGGACGAATACGGCGGGACGGCGGGAGTCGCGACGCTCGAGGATCTCGTCGAGGAGATCGTGGGCGAGGTGAAGGACGAGCACGACAAGCTCAAGCCCGGTGTGCTCCAGAGCGCGGCCGGCGACTGGTTCTTCCCCGGTCTCATGCGACCTGACGAGGTCACCCTGCAGATCCCCGACCTCGTGGTGCCGGACGAGGCAGGGTACGAGACGGTCGCCGGGTTCATCCTCGCCGAACTCGGCCGCGTCGCCGAGGCGGGCGACGTCGTCAGCGTCCCGGCCGGGACGCTCACGGTCGAGCGCATGGACGGACGGCGGATCGACCGCGTCCAGTTCCGGCCGACGCCGGTCCAGGGACCGCCCGAGCCGGACGGATCCGACAGCGCCGCTGACGATGCCCCGGACCGCGCCGTCGTCCCCGAACACCGGCCGGTCACCGACGAGACGCGACCGCCACGCACCGGGACTCCCGCCCTCGCGGGGAGCACCTCCGACGGGAAGGACCACCGATGAGCGACTGGGCAGGGATCGTCTGGCTCGTCGTCCTCCTGATGGGCAACGCCTTCTTCGTCGGCGCCGAGTTCGCGGTGATGTCGGCACGCCGCAGCCAGATCGAGCCTCTGGCCGATGCAGGCTCGAAGCGGGCGCGCACCACCATCTGGGCGATGGAGCACGTGTCCCTCATGCTGGCCTGTTCCCAGCTCGGCATCACGGTGTGCTCGCTGCTCATCCTCCAGGTCGCGGAGCCGGCCATCCACCATCTGTTCGTGGTGCCGTTCGAAGCCGTCGGTGTTCCCGAGGGACTGGCCGACGGTGTGGCGTTCGCGCTGGCCCTGCTGCTCGTCACGTTCTTGCACGTCACGTTCGGGGAGATGGTGCCGAAGAACATCTCGGTGTCCGTCGCCGACAAGGCGGCGCTGCTGCTGGCGCCACCGCTCGTCATGATCGCCCGGATCGTCAACCCGGTGATCTCCTCCCTCAACTGGGCTGCGAACCATATCCTGCGAGCCATGAAGGTGGAACCGAAGGACGAGGTGTCCTCGACCTACACGCTCGAGGAGGTGCAGTCGATCGTCGAGGAGTCGACGAAGAGCGGCCTGGTCGACGACGAGTCCGGACTGATCACCAGCGCGCTCGAGTTCTCCGGGCAGACGGCCGAGACCACCATGATTCCCCTCACCGAGCTGGTGACGATCCGGACCGATGCGACGCCCGAGGACTTCGAGCGGGCCGTGGGCCGCACCGGTTTCTCGCGGTTCGTGATGGTGGACGAGCACGGCAACCTGACGGGATACATGCACCTGAAGGACATCATGTCCATGCCGCAGGCGATGTACCGCAGACCGATCACCGAGAACAAGGTCCGCACCCTCGCCAATCTCGCTCTCAGCGACGAGATCGAGGATGCGCTGGCCGTGATGCAGCGCACGGGCTCCCACGTGGCGCGCGTGCTCGGGTCCGACGGCGCGACCCGTGGCGTGCTGTTCCTCGAGGACGTGATCGAGCAGTTGATCGGCGAGATCCGCGATGCGACGCAGAACCATGGCGCGCGGCGATCGGGAGAGGGCGTCAACGGAACCGAGGCGACAGTCGCCTGACGGAGGGGTGGCTGAGTGCGACATGCGAACGGTTCGCGTGTCGGCTAGACTCGATTCGCTAACGTAAACAATTCTCAATAGCCCGATCGAGGTCCTTCATGCCTGCTGCCCGTCCTCTCGCCGTGACGGCCCTGCTCGCGGTGTCGGCCCTCGGCCTCACCGCCTGTGGAGCCGGGACCCCGGACGCCGGGTCCTCCGGGGCCGAGGGGGGTCTCTCGATCGTGACGTCGACGAACGTCTACGGGGACATCGCCGCGGTGGTCGGGGGCGACGACGTCGAGGTCACCTCGATCGTCGACAGCCTCAGCCAGGATCCGCACTCGTACGAGGCGACGGTGCAGGACAAGCTGTCCGTCTCCGAGGCGGACCTCGTGATCGAGAACGGGGGAGGGTACGACGCCTTCCTCGGCCGCCTCGCGGAGGAGACCGGGGTGGGGACGGTGCTGAACGCCGTCGACCTGTCGGGACTCGACGAGGCCGCCGGGACCGGGGAGCACGCCGACGAGGCGGAGGACGACCACGCCGACGGGGAGGACCACGGCCACGGCGCGTTCAACGAGCACGTCTGGTACGACCTGCCGGCCATGGTCACCCTGGCCGGTGCGATCGCGGATGAGCTCGGACGACTCGACGAGGTCAACGCCGACGCCTACCAGGAGCGCGCCGACGCCTTCGCGGCGGAGGTGCAGCCCGTTCAGGACCGCCTGGCCGCGTTGGCCGCCGAGAGGGCTGGCAGGGAGGTCGCGGTCACGGAACCCGTTCCCGTGT
The DNA here is from genome assembly GCF_053470025.1 of Arthrobacter sp. CP30. Taxonomy (NCBI): domain Bacteria; kingdom Bacillati; phylum Actinomycetota; class Actinomycetes; order Micrococcales; family Micrococcaceae; genus Arthrobacter; species Arthrobacter sp. CP30. Next base: position 91,797 of record NZ_JBQEMM010000010.1, on the reverse strand, counting down.
ACCTGCTGGAGGCGGCTGGCCTCGAGAACGTCACTCCGGAGGGGTTCAGCGAAGCGGTCGAGGAGGAGTCCGACGTCCCGGTGGCTGCCCTGAACGAGATGAAGGACCTCGTCAGCGGTGGCCGGCTGGCCTTCCTTGCCTACAATGACCAGACCGAGGGATCGCAGACGGAAGCGGTCCGCTCGGCCGCTGACGGCGCCGGCCTCCCGGTGCTCGACTTCACCGAGACACTGCCCGACGGCGAGGACTACGTGTCCTGGATGACGGCCAACACGGACACCGTCGAGGCCGCCCTCGAGGGCTGAGGCCGTCAGACCGAGAAACCGGAGTGGTGGTCGGAACCCTCCACCGCCACCTCCACGACAGACTGGAAGCCGCCCCGCATGACCTCGACGTTGCCCCGGCAGAGCCCCTCCTCCCAGGGTGGGGATCAGCCGGCCATCAGCCTGCGCGGGGCAGCGCTCTCGTTCGGCGGCCGCACCCTGTGGAAGGGACTGGACCTCGACATCATGCCCGGGGAGTTCTTCGCCGTCCTCGGTCCGAACGGCTCGGGCAAGACCAGCTTCCTCAAGGTGCTTCTCGGTCTGCAGCAGCTCGACACCGGGACCGCGCTGATCGAGGGCCGGCCCATCGCCCGCGGCAGCCGGACCCTCGGGTACATCCCGCAGCAGAAATCCTTCCCGCCGGACACGCCGCTGCGGGCCAGGGACCTCGTGGGCCTCGGCGTGGACGGGCACCGCTGGGGTGTCCGGCTGCGCAGCAGCGCCTACAACGCGCGGGTCGACCGGCTCCTGCGCGACGTCGGGGCCGAGACGTACGCGGACGCGCCGGTCGGACTGCTGTCCGGCGGCGAGCAGCAGCGACTCCGCGCAGCGCAGGCGCTGGCCTCGGATCCGGCCGTCCTCCTGTGCGACGAGCCGTTGCTCTCGCTCGACCTGCACCATCAGCAGGCGGTCAGCTCGCTCATCAACCGGCAGAGCCATGAGAAGAACAGCGCCGTGGTCTTCGTGACCCACGAGATCAACCCCGTCATCGAGTACGTGGACCGGGTGCTCTACCTGGCCGACGGCGAGTTCCGGGTGGGCACGCCCGAGGAGGTCATGACGGGCGAGGTTCTGTCGGACCTCTACAACAGCCCCGTGGAGGTCCTGCACAGCAACGGCCGCATCATCGTCGTCGGCCTTCCGGACGCCACCACGCACCACCACGAAAGCGCCTAGCCCATGGATCTCCAGGACGTCATCAGCGCAGTCTTCACCTTCGACAACTACGCCCAGCTCCTCCCGCTCGTCAGGAACTCACTGATCGCGGGAGCCGTGCTGGGACTGCTCGGCGGACTCATCGGCACCTTCGTGATGATGCGCGACCTCGCGTTCGCCGTGCACGGGATCGCTGAACTGTCCTTCGCCGGCGCCGCCTTCGCCCTGCTGGTCGGGGCGAACGTGGTGGCGGGTTCCCTCGTCGGGTCCGTCCTCGCCGCCCTCACCCTGGGACTGATGGGCATCCGGGCGCGCGACCGCAATTCGATCATCGGCGTCGTCATGCCGTTCGGTCTGGGGCTCGGCATCCTCTTCCTCGCGCTCTACGAGGGGAGGGCAGCCAACAAGTTCGGACTGCTGACCGGGCAGATCGTCTCCGTCGACGATGTGCAGCTGAACCTCCTGGTCGGATGCGCCGTCGTCGTGATGCTCGCGCTGGCCGCGATCTGGCGTCCCCTGACCTTCGCCAGTGCCGACGCGGATCTCGCGGAGGCACGCGGTGTGCCCGTCCGCGGGCTGTCGATCCTCTTCATGGTGCTGCTCGGGGTCTCGGTGGCCCTCTCCATCCAGGTGGTCGGGGCGCTCCTGGTGCTGGCCCTGCTCATCACGCCTGCGGCCGCCGCCCTCAAGGTCACCTCGGCCCCCGGCCTGGTGGTGCTGCTCAGCGTGAGCTTCGCCTGCGTCTCGGTGGTGGGCGGAATCCTCCTCGCCCTGGGCGGACGCATCCCCATCAGCCCGTACGTCACGACGATCTCGTTCGCCATCTACCTCGCATGCCGTGTCATCTCGTCGAGGAGGTCGCGGCGGGGATCACGTCGGGGCACGGCGGGTGCGGAGCCGGGCCGGGGTGTCAGGCGTCCTGCGAGCGCTCCGGCTGGCTGACGGCGTCCGCGATCGCCTGCTCCATGCTGCGGAGGAAACGGGTGACCGTCTCGGTCTCCTCGCTGGTCAGTCCGTCCGCTGCTGCCAGCACGCCCTGCTTCTCGATGTCGAACGCCGAGCGGAACTCGTCGGTGGCACGCTCACCGGGCTCGAGGATCACCGCACGTCGATCGACCGGATGCCGGCGACGACGGATGAAACCGGCCTTCTCGAGCCTGTCGATCACGAGCGTGGTGGACGCACTCGAGATTCCCAGCGCGAGAGCGAGATCCTTGGGGCTCGCACCCTGGTCCCGGTGCCAGACGGAGAGCAGGTAGCGCAGGGCTCCGAGGTCCGTCTCGTTGATGCTGAGCCGCTGGCTGAGGCGTCGCCGAAGGCCGCTCTCCACGTTCCGGTAGGCGCGCAGGGCGTTCAGGACGTCTACGCCCGTGGCTGCCTCCGCGGTGGTCCCTTCTCCTGACGGCGGGTACCAGTATCCTGCTCCCTGCCGTGCGTCCGAAGGTTTCATGGTGACAGTTTAGACCATCTAGTAGTCAATCTCTCTAGGGAGGTCCCGGGACCACCAGCGCTCGGTTCGACGGCCAGGCGTTCTGACGGGGGAGGGCCTACGCGGCACCGTCCGCCGCGGTCATGCCGGACATGGCGGCGCCGAGCCGCAGGAGGAACCGGTGGATCGTGGCGCAGTCCCGGGCAGGGAGAGCAGCGGCGACACCCATCATCCGTTCGTGGAGGACGCCCATCGTGGACCGTACCTCGTCGTCGGTGGTGGCTGTCGGCCAGATCTCGATGGCCCGCCGATCGGTGGCGCTGCGCCGGCGTTCGGCGTGGCCGCTCTTCTCGAGCCGGTCGACGAGGACCGTGGTGGCGGCCGAGGAGATCTCGAGCTGCCGGGCCAGCGCCGCTGCGCTGAGCGGTGTGCCGGTCCGGCCGGCCCGGAGCATCAGGCGGAGGGCCGTCATGTCCGTCTTCCCGAGATGCATCGAATCCCTGCTCGTTCCGCGCATGGACCCCTCGGCGTCGCGGTATCGGCGGACGGCCTCGATCAGGTCCGCGAGGGCACCTGCGTCGGCAGGATCGCCGGGTGCGGGGGACTGCGGGCGGTCGCCGCTGGGGCCGGAGCTGCCGGAGGACATCACCGTTCAAGGATAATCGACGGTGCCGACACGGTCAGCGGGAAGATCTCCGCCGCGGTAGACGCAGCAGGGCGGCTCATCGGGTCGCGCCGACGTCCCGACGCCTATCGGACGCCAGCTGCCGCAGCAGTGCACTCGGGGCATAGTCCGTAGATCTCCACCGTGTGGGCGGCATCCGTGAAGCCGTGCTCGGCCGCGACCCGTGTGGCCCACTGCTCGACGGCAGGGGCTTCGATCTCGACGGTCCTGCCGCAGTTCCTGCAGAGCAGGTGGTGGTGGTGGTGCTCGACGGCGCAGCGCCGGTACACCGCTTCGTTGTCACCGTTCCGCAGGACGTCCACCACGCCGTCGTCGGCCATGGACTGGAGGATCCGGTAGGTGGTGGCCAGGGAGACCGACTCGCCGCGGTCGTGCAGGAGCCGGTGGAGCTCCTGCGTGCTCAGGAAGTCGTCGAGCTCGTCCAGTGCAGCGCTCACGGCGCGCCGCTGGCGCGTCACCCGTTGCTCGGGGGCCTTGCGGCCGGTCGGAGCAGCTTCGGCATCCGGTCCCGTGCCCGTCCCGGTGTTCCGCGCCGTGCGCGGTCCCTGCTCGTGAGCAGCCTTCCGCGCTGCCGCGGATGTCGCCTCGGGCGTCATGTCCTCCCTTTCCCGCGGGCACTCGGGTGCCCTGGACCAGAGTCAAGATTATCAGCGTGGGCGCGAGTAGTCTGAGGCCATGAAGCTCACCAAGTACTCCCACTCGTGCGTCCGGTTCGAGCAGGACGGCGCCGTCCTCGTCGTCGACCCCGGCACCTTCTCGGAGGTCGAGGAGGCTCTGCAGGGTGCCACCGCTGTGCTGATCACCCACGAGCATCCCGACCACATCGCGCTGGACCGCGTGGTGGCGGTCCTCCAGGCCGACCAGGGGATCGAGCTCTGGGCACCGCAGTCGGCGGCGGACGCGGTGGTCGCGGCACTGGGGGAGGGCTCGGAGGAGCGCGTCCACGCCGTGGGCGGTGGCGAGGAGTTCACTGCGGCCGGCGTCCCCGTCAGGACCTACGGGGGGCAGCACGCGCTGATCCACCCCGTCATCCCGATGATCGCCAATGTCGGCTACCTGATCGGCGGATCCGTCTACCATCCGGGCGACTCGCTGATCGTCCCCGACGGCATCGGGGTGCAGACGCTCCTGGTCCCGGTGCATGCGCCCTGGTCGAAGCTGTCCGAGGTGGTGGACTTCGTGACCTCCGTGCGGGCGGCGCGTGCCTACCAGATCCATGACGGGCTCCTCAACGAGGCCGGCCTCGGCATGGTCGAGGGCCAGGTCACCCGGCTGGGGGCGCCCTACGGCACCGAGTTCCGCCACCTCGACGTGCGGGAGAGCGTCGAGGTCTGACGGACGCAGGCCGCTGCGTGTCCCTCAGGACGCGTCGTGCGGCCACCGGCCGGTGGCGAAGAACGATTCCAGCACGGCCGCTGGTTCCGCGGGGTCCAGGCCCTTGCGCCTGAGCCAGGCGTCGTCGTCGTACGTCGCCGTGTACCGGTCGCCGGAGTCGCACATCAGGGACACGATGCTCCCGGTCCGTCCGTCGGCGACGAGGTCGGCCACGAGTTGCCAGACTCCCCAGAGATTCGTCCCGGTGGACGGTCCGGCGTGCAGGCCGGTGAGCGCCCGCAGGTGGCGGGCCGCGGCGACGGAGGCCGCATCCGGTACCTGGATCATCGCGTCGATCACGGAGGGGACGAAGCTCGGTTCCGGACGGGGCCTGCCGATCCCCTCGATGCGTGACGGACGGCCGCCGGGCGTCGATCCCGGGTGCGCCCACGCCGGGTAGAAGGCCGACCCCTCGGGATCGACGACGGCCAGCCGCGTGGGGTGGCGATGGTAGCGCAGGTATCGCCCGATCGTGGCGCTCGTTCCGCCCGTGCCCGCTCCCACCACGATCCACGCGGGCAGCGGGTGCGGTTCGAGGGAGAGCTGGTCGAAGATGGACTCGGCGATGTTGTTGTTCCCCCGCCAGTCGGTGGCACGCTCCGCATAGGTGAACTGGTCCATGTAGTGTCCGCCCGTCTCGCGGGCGACCGTCTCGGCGACGGCGTAGACGTCGGAGGCGTGCTCGACGAACCGGCAGGTGCCGCCGTACTGCTCGATCAGGGCGATCTTCTCGCGGCTCGTGGTCGCCGTCATCACGGCGACGAACGGGAGGCCGAGGAGCTGCGCGAAGTAGGCCTCGGAGACGGCGGTGGAGCCGCTGGAAGCCTCCACGATGGTGGTCCCCTCCGTGATCCAGCCGTTGACCAGGCCGAACAGGAACAGGGACCGGGCGAGGCGGTGCTTGAGGCTGCCCGTGCGGTGCGTCGACTCGTCCTTGAGGTAGACCTGGACGCCCCATTCCTCGGGGAGGGGGACGGCGAACAGGTGCGTGTCCGCGGAGCGGTTGCCGTCCGCCTCGATGCGGCGCACGGCGTCGTCGGACCACGATCTGTCGGCGGCGCTGAACCTGGGCATGATGCCAGCCTACAAGCCGTGCCAGGGCCGTCCTGCAGGTCCGGCGTGGGCTTCTTGGAGCGGGGACGGCGGTGTGGTGGACTGGCCTGCATCAGGACCGGCCGCGGTGACCACCGCAGGTCCGGTCGCCCGTCCCGACAGGAGATCTCGATGAAGACTCTGATGGATGTGCAGGACCTGCAGGCCCGGATGACCTCCGGTGCGCAGACGATCCTGCTCGATGTGCGCTGGTCCCTGGGTGACCCCCACGGACACGAGCACTACCGCGCAGCCCACATACCCGGTGCCGTGTTCGTGGACCTGGAGACGCAGCTGTGCGCACCCGGCGGGCCCGGCCTCGGCCGCCATCCGCTCCCGGATGCCGACGCGCTCCAGGAAGCTGCACGCCAGTGGGGACTCAACGACGGCGACACCGTGGTCGCCTACGACGCGTCCGGGAACCTCGCGGCGGCCCGGCTGTGGTGGCTCCTGCGGGACGCGGGCTTCACCTCCGTCAGCCTGCTCGACGGCGGTCTGACCGCCTGGCGTGCCGCCGGGTTCGACGTCGAGGGCGGGGAGGAGCGCCACTGCGTGGGGAACGTGCACCTCTCCACCGGGCGGATGCCGGTGGTCGACGTGCCGGACCTCGTGGATGCGGCGCTGGTCGACGTGCTCCTCGATGCCCGCGCCGCGGAACGCTTCCGGGGCGAGCTGGAACCGGTCGATCCCCGGGCGGGCCACATCCCGGGTGCCATCAGCGCTCCGACCACCGAGAACCTCGGGGAGGACCGGCGCTTCCGGCCGGCAGCGGAGCTCCGCCGCCGTTTCGATGCCCTGGGCGCCGACCGGGGGAGGGTCGCCGTCTACTGCGGATCGGGGATCACCGCCGCCCACCAGATCGCCGCGCTCGAGATCGCGGGCATCGACGCCGCACTGTTCCCCGGCTCGTGGTCGCAATGGTCGACCACGGAGGGGCTTCCGGTCGCCACGGGCGCCTGACCGCGGGCGGACCGGGCGGGGCGGGTGCCGACGGCGACACTCGTCCCGCCCGTCCACTCCTGTGTCGTGGAGGCGCACAGGACACGACGCCGCAGCGCAGTCGCCGCGGCACGGTCGTCGCTGCACGTTCTCCGCTGCACAGTCGCCGCGGCACGGTCGACCCCGGCCGTGCCGCGTCCCGCGTGGTGGATCGCAGCTGCGCCGCGCGGTAGCGTCCTCCGTATGAACCCGGGACGCCCCGCTCCACCGCCACTGCGCGGTCCCGTCCGCCTGCCGGAGCGCCAGGGCAGTGCTCCGACCGCCGCACCACCAGGAGTCCCCATGACCACGCTCTTCACGAAGATCATCGACGGCGAGATCCCCGGCCGCTTCGTCTGGCAGGACGACGACGTCGTCGCCTTCCTGACGATCGCGCCCATCACACCGGGCCACACGCTGGTCGTGCCACGCCAGGAGATCGAGCACTGGCTGGAAGCCGACACCGACACGCTCGCGAAGGTCATGACGGTCGCCCAGACGATCGGGAAGGCGCAGCAGTCGGCCTTCGGTGCGCAGCGCGTCGGCGTCCTCCTCGAGGGCTACGAGGTGCCGCACCTGCACGTCCACGTGTGGCCCACGCAGTCACCGGCGGACTTCGACGTGAAGAAGGTGGACCTCGCCGTGAAGCCGGAGGCCATGGACCAGCACGCCGAGACCCTGCGCCAGGCGCTGCGCGACGCCGGTCACGGGGAATCGGTCCCCGTGTGACGGGCCTACCGCGCGGCAGCCATCGCCTCGTTGAGGGCGGTCCTGATCCGCTTCTCGGACACGGAGTACGCGGTACCGAGGTCCTGCGCGAACAGGCTGACGCGTAGCTCCTCGGTCATCCAGCGCACGTGGCGGAGGCTCTCGGGCCGGTGCCGCCCGGCCGCGAGGGACGCCACGGCGTCGTCGTACTCGTCCTCCAACCGCTGCACCGTCGCCAGGCCGAGGCCGTCGCGCTGGACGTTCGTGGGCAGCTTCTCCAGACGGACCTCGATGGCCCGGAGGTAGCGCGGCAGGTGCGCGAGCTGCGCGTACCCCGTCGCCGCGACGAACCCCGGATACACGAGGTGCTCCAGCTGGCTGCGGATGTCGTTCAGGGCCGTGATCAGCGCGAGGCTCGTGGTGCCCCTGAGCTGCTTCTGGATCCGTCGCGTACTGGCGAGGATCTTCTCCACGGTGGCCGTGACGGTGAAGACCGTGTCGATCAGCTCGGCCCGCACCTCCTCGTACAGTCGGTCGAACGCCTCGTCGGTCCAGGGCAGGTCCTCGGGGACGAGCTTGTCGATCGCGGCCAGCGAGCAGTCACGGATGAGTTCCGCGACACTCCCGTGCGGGTTCTGGCTGAACGTGAGCTTCTCCGTGTTGCTGAGGTGCTCCAGCACGTACTTCGCCGGACTCGGGATGCGCAGGGACAGGAGCCGGATGATCCCGGCGCGCATCACCGTGGCCTGCTCGCCCGGCGTGGGGAAGACCCGGAGACCCACGGTGGCACCCTCGTCCACGAGCGCCGGGAAGCCCGTGATGCGGTGGCCGGCGACCGTTCGCGAGACCTCGCGCTCGATGCTGCCGAAGACCCAGGCCTTCTCCCCGGTGCGCTCCGCCACCGCCGGGGCCTCCGCGACGGCGACCCCGCCCCTCACGGCTCCCGCGGCGACGTCGGGGACGTCCCGCGAAGCGGGTGTCCGGGCATCCCGGCCGTCGGTGCGCGCCGGTCCGTGGCGGGCGTCGTCGCGCCCCAGCGGACCGGTGCTCCCGGTACCCCGCCCGTCGTCCGCCGTGCCGCCGGCACCCCTGCCACCGCGTCGGGGGCCGCGGGAGGTTCCCTCCCGCCGCGTGCTGCCCGGTGTGGCACCGAGCGACTGCGCGATGGCGCGGCTGACCGCCGGGGCCAGGGACTCCCTCAGGGCCTCGAGATCGCGGGACTCGTCGAGGACCCGGCCGTCGGCGTCGACGATGCGGAACATCATCAGCAGGTGCGCCGGGACGGTCGACCAGTTCCACGAGCCCGGCGGGATGATGTGTCCGCGCAGGCGGCGCAGCGCGAGCTCGAGCGACGTCTCGAGATCGTCCCCCGCCGGGTCGAAGTCGGACGCCAGGGCGGCGACGGTGGACCGGGCGACGTCCGGGGCCGGCACGAAGTTCTTCCGCACCTGCTTCGGCAGGGACTTGATGAGGGCCGTGACGAGCTCGACGCGCTGTCCGGGGATCTGCCAGCGGAAGGGCTTCGGATCGAGCTGGTTGAGGAACAGCACAGGGATGGTCACGGTGACGCCGTCGTGCGCGCCCGGGGTGAGGGGCGAGAACTCGTAGGTGAGCGGAAGCTCGAACCCCGCCTGGTGCCAGACGGTCGGGAAGGCCGTCTCGTCGAGCTCCGTGGCGTCGTCGGCGAGCAGCTGCTCCGGATCGAAGTCGAGCAGGTCCGGGGACTCGTGGCGTGCCTTCTTCCACCATGCGTCGAAGTGGCGCTCCGATACGACGTCGGCGCCGATGCGCTGGTCGTAGAACTCGAAGAGCGTCTCGTCGTCGACCCGCAGGTCCCGCCGCCGCAGGCGGTTCTCCAGCTCCTCGATCTCTCCCAGCCGGGCCTGGTTGCGGCTGAAGAACGTGTGGTGCGTCTTCCAGTCGCCCTCGACGAGGGCATGCCGGATGAAGAGCTCGCGGGCCACCTCGCGGTCGATCCGCCCGTAGTTGATGCGCCGCTGCGGCACGATCGGCACGCCGTAGAGCGTCACCTTCTCGTAGGCCATGACCGAGCCCATCTTCCGGGACCAGTGCGGCTCGCTGTAGGTGCGCTTCACGAGGTGCGGGGCCACCTGCTCGGCCCACAGGGGATCGATCCGGGCGACGACCCGCGCCCAGAGCCGGGAGGTCTCGACGAGTTCGGCGGCCATCACCCAGTCCGGCGACTTCTTGAACAGGGCGGACCCCGGGAAGACGGCGAAGCGTGTCCCGCGGGCGCCCGCGTACTCGCGCTTGCGCTGGTCGTAGAGACCGATGTTGCTCAGCAGTCCCGATAGCAGGCTGACGTGGATCTGCTCGTGCAGGCCCACCGGGTCCACGGGTCCCGCGGGCAGGGTGATGCCGAGGGGTTTGGCCAGCTGGCGCAGCTGCTGGAACAGGTCCTGCCACTCCCGGACGCGGAGGTAGTTGATGAACTCGGCGCGGCACAGCTTGCGGAACTGCGTCGAGGACAGCTCGTCCTGCTTCTCCTGCAGGTACCGCCAGAGGTTGAGGTACGCCGTGAAGTCCGAGTTCTCGTCCACGAAGCGCTTGTGCTTCTCGGCGGCCTGCTGCTGCTTGGCGGGCTGGTCCGCGGACGGCCGCTCGCGGGGGTCCTGGATGGTCAGGGCCGCCGCGAGCACCATGACCTCCTTGACGGCACCGCGGGCACCGGCTTCCACGATCATGCGGCCCAGCCGCGGGTCCACGGGGAGCTGGGCGAGCTTGCGCCCGACGGCGGACAGACTGCCGTCGTCCTTCAGGGCGCCGAGCTCACGCAGGAGCGCGACGCCGTCGTTGATCGCCTTCGTCTCGGGCGGTTCCACGAACGGGAACTCCGCGATGTCCTTCGGACTCCGCGTGACGCCCATGGCGGCCATCTGCAGGATGACGGCGGCGAGGCTCGTGCGCAGGATCTCCGGCTCGGTGAAGGGCCGGCGGGAGGCATAATCCTCCTCCGAGTAGAGGCGGATGGCGATACCGTCCGAGACGCGGCCGCTGCGGCCCGAGCGCTGGTTCGCCGACGCCTGCGAGACGCGCTCGATCGGCAGTCTCTGCACCTTCGTCCGGTGGGAGTACCGGGAGATGCGCGCAGTCCCGGTGTCGATGACGTACTTGATGCCGGGCACCGTCAGGGAGGTCTCGGCGACGTTGGTCGCGAGGACGATCCTCCGGTGGCTGCCCGTCGGGCGGAAGACGCGGTGCTGCTCCTCGAGGGAGAGCCGCGCGAACAGGGGAAGCACCTCGGTCCCGCGGAGTCGCTGCGTCGCCTGGATCCGGGCGCGGAGAGCATCGGCGGCATCGCGGATCTCGCGCTCCCCGGAGAAGAACACGAGGATGTCGCCGGGAGCCTCGAGGGAGAGTTCGTCGACGGCGTCGCAGACCGCGTCGAGCGGATCGCGCTCCTCCTCGAGTTCGCTGTCCGCGCCACCGTCCCCGTCGTCGAGCCCGCCCGGCGGCTGGTCGAGCGGCCGGTACCGGATCTCGACGGGATACGTGCGCCCGGAGACCTCGATGATCGGGGCGGGCGAGGTGTTCTCCACGGCGGCGTCGGCGGCGAAGTGCGCGGCGAAGCGCTCCGGGTCGATGGTCGCCGAGGTGATGATGACCTTGAGGTCCGGGCGCTCCGGCAGGATGCGCCTGAGGTAGCCGAGGATGAAGTCGATGTTGAGGCTGCGCTCATGGGCCTCGTCGATGATGATCGTGCTGTACTTCCGCAGCATGCGGTCGTGCTGGATCTCGGCGAGCAGGATGCCGTCCGTCATCAGCTTGATCTTCGTCTTCCGGCCCACGGAACCGGTGAAGCGGACCTGGTACCCGACCTCCTCGCCGAGCGGCACCTGCAGTTCCTCCGCGATGCGTTCGGCGACGGTGCGGGCGGCGAGGCGCCGCGGCTGGGTGTGGCCGATCAGCCCGTTCTCGGCGAGTCCCAGTTCGAGGCACATCTTCGGGATCTGCGTCGTCTTCCCGGAACCGGTCTCGCCGGCGATGATGGTGACCTGGTTGGCCGCGATGGCGGCCATGATGTCTGCCCGGCGGTGCGAGACGGGGAGGTCCGCGGGGTAGGAGAGTGTCAGTGCCATAGTTGCCTGCCAGTCTAGTTCCTCGCGTCCGCCCGGTGTCGGGCGTTCACCGAGGGCTGCGGCTCCCACCCTCCGCGTCAGGACTCCGTGGCAGCCCCGGCGGACCGCCGCAGCCGGTCCGCGACGACGGCCACGCGCTCGCGCATCTCCGGAGGTTCGAGCACCACGAAGTCGATGTCCCAGCTCGCGAGGTAGGCCAGCGGGAAATCCAGCGAGTCGAAGCCGGCCCTCAGCAGGGTGTGGTCCTCGCCGTCGGCCTCGAGGGTCCCTGTGCTCGAGGGCACGCGGGCCTCGAGCTCGGGGAGGGGTGCGCTGAAGCGGATCACGGCGTCGTAGGAGTAGGGGGAGCGCGTGATGGACTGCTGGACGTAGGCGGCGAGGTCGGCGGCCGGCAGCGGGCGCGGGACGAAGCGGTCGCGGGCCACCGGCACGCTCTGGCACCGGTCCACGCGGAACGTCCGCCAGTCCTCGCGCGAGCGGTCGTAGGCGACGAGATACCACCGACGGCCGGTGTCGACGAGCCGGTAGGGCTCGACGACGCGGCGGGACGACTCGCCGTCGTGCCGGTCGTAGCGGAAGGCCACGCAGCGCCGCTCCGTGATCGCCGCGGAGAGAGACGTCAGCACCTCGGGATTCACCGGCGTGCTCGCGGCGGCCATGCGCGTGACGGCTGAGCGGAGACCCGAGAACCGCGGGCGGAGGCGCGGCGGGAGGACCTGCTCGAGTTTCGTGAGCGCACGGACGGACGCCTCCCCGACCCCGGAGACAGGGCTCGCCGTCACGGCGGTCAGACCGATCGCGACGGCGAGCGCCTCGTCGTCGTCGAGCAGGAGGGGAGGCAGCTGCGCGCCGGCACCCAGCTGGTAGCCGCCCGCGACACCGGGGGAGGCGTTGATCGGATAGCCGAGCGTGCGCAGCTTCCCGATATCCCGGCGGACGGTCCGCTCCGTGACGTCCATGCGCTGGGCGAGCGCCGGTCCGGTCCACTCGCGCCGCAGCTGCAGGAGCGAGAGGAGCTGCAGCAACCGGGCCGAGGTCTCGATCATGCTCCAAGGGTACGGCGACGTGCGGTCAGCACCTGTCCGCATTATCCGGCGGTGCCCCACGGGCAGCCGCCCGGGCCGCCTGCTGCCCGCGACCTACGGACGGGACCGCTGCGGTGGCCGCCGTCCGATGAGCCAGCAGCACCAGGCGACCAGCGCGGCGACGCCGACGAGGACGAGCGGGAGGCTGGACCCGGCGTCGTCGACGAGCAGCGCGAGGACGGCCAGCGGCTGCGCGACCGCCTGCACGCGCAGGAAGGACACCCCGAGGAGGCGGAGGGCGGACAGGCTGATCCAGCCGCGCAGCGGCAGGTGCACCAGCAGGAGGTCCAGGACGAAGACCGCGTGCAGGCCGGCGGCGAAGACCAGGAGCCACGGTGAGCCGGCCGGCATGTTCACGGCGTACGCGACGATGAGCAGGAGCAGGGTGAGCACCGTGAGCCCGATCGACGGGAGGATCGCTGCGCCCGCGGCCACCACGACGGGCAGGACGATCCAGCCGCTCCCGTTCCAGACGAGGGCGCCGAGGAGGACGGCGATGAGAGCTGCGGCGCTGCGCACGGTCCACAGGGGCACGAGCCCGCGGCGATCCGGCACCGCGGGGGTGCCGACGTGCGTCGCCCGGCGTGCCCCGGCCAGGGGCCACCTCACGGCCGCACCCCCGGAGGGCGGCCACGGCGGGCGAGGAGGCGGAAGCCGGTCGGGAGGGACAGGTCGGGACCGACCGCAAGATCGGCCTGGCGCGCCGGTCGGTCCCGACCGGACGGAGCTGTCGTGCCGGACGCCGCAGGGGGTGCTGCCATCCGGTCCCGGTCGGCCAGGAGTCCCTCCACCACGGAGCCGTCCACCACGGCGATGCCGTCCCGGCGCAGGTCCTCGAGGAGGAGGCGACGCCGCAGCAGGGTCAGCCGCACGGTCCTCTCCTGCGCCGGCGTGGCCTCGGTCCGTTCCAGCACAGGGACGCAGTCGACCCCGATCACCACGTGCCCCCGGGCGTGCCAGAGCTTCAGCAGGCGTCCCGGTTCGGAGTCCAGGAACGCGGACAGCACCACGACGACGGCGCCCTGCGGCGGCACGGGATCGCGCCGTCGCCGTCGGCGGGGAACCACCCCGGTGGCCGCCAGGCGGGCGCGGACCTGCTCGAGGTGCCGGGCGCCCGAGGCCGTGCGCAGCGCGCGGCGCGTCCCGCCGAGATCGTCCAGTCCCACGCGGTCGCCGGCCGCCAGGTACGATGCCGCGATCGTCGCCGCCGCCGTCCTGGCACCGTGCAGCGATCCCGTCACCAGCCGGGGTGATCCCGCCGCGAACCAGTCGGAGGTCGACGCGGGCAGGTCGTGTCCCTGGTCGATCACGAGCAGGACCGAGGCCTCGGCGTCGGCGAAGGATCGGCGGACCATCAGGCGGTCCTGGTCGGTCGAGCGGCGCGCGGTGGAGCGCCAGTCGATCCGCCGGAGCTGGTCACCGGGCTCGAGGGGCGCGATGGTCCTCAGCTCCGCTCCCTCCCCGGGACGCCTCGAACCGTGCGTGCCGGCCAGGCCGACGAGTCGACGCGAGACGGGCCGCGCGAGCAGGGACCCGATGGGAGGGAGGATGCTGACGCGGACGGGTGGCGCCGGGTGGAAGGCGGACGCGTGCGTGAGATCCGGGCTGAGGCCGAGGGTCCCGTAGGACAGGATCTCGACCTCGCCCGACAGCGGTCCGTCTGCGAGCACCGGGCATTCCTCGCCCTCCCTGAGCACCAGGACGTCGGGGGCGCAGCCGGGCGCTGCGAGGACGGCTGCGACCAGGCTGGTGCGCGGCGTCCCGGAGTCGGTGCCGGGCGGTGCCAGCAGCAGCCGCAGGCGACCGCCCTGCTGCTGCCCGCGTCGATCGAGGGAGAAGGACGGATGCACCGTCCTGCGCACCTGGGCCCTGCGTCCGGCGAGGGCGAGGAGCGCGAGCGGCGCACCCAGTGCCACGGTGTCCGGCCGTCCCGACACCAGTCCGGAGAGCACACACACCAGGGCGAGGATCACGGCGAGGGCCCACCCGGGGGAGCGGCCGCCCGGAGTGTCAGCCACGGTGCGCGCCCCGCCCGCCCTCGATCCCGCCCTCGATCACGCTCTCGTCCACGGTCCCACGGTGCACGGTCGGAGGTGTCGGGACCTCGGCGAGGACGTCCTGCACCACCTTCTCCGTCGCCAAACCCTGCGCCCAGGCCGACGGCGTGAGCGTGAGCCGGTGCGCGAGCACGGCCACGGCGCCTTCCTTCACGTCCTCGGGGAGCACGAAGGCGCGGCCGTCGAGCACGGCCAGAGCCCTGCCGAGCAGCACGAGCGCCTGTGAGCCGCGGGGCGATGCCCCGACCTCGACGGCCGGGTGGGTGCGCGTCGCGGCGGTGAGGCGCACGGCGTAGTCGATGACGTCGTCGTCCACCAGCACCGACTCGACGGCGGCCTGGAGGTCCAGCAGTCCGTCCGCGGTGGTCACGCTCTCCACGAGGGTCTCGTCGCGCCGGCGTGCCAGGCGACGCGCGATGATGTCCTGTTCGCCGCCCCCACCGGGATAGCCGAAGCGCAGCCGGACCATGAAGCGGTCCAGCTGTGCCTCGGGCAGCGGGTAGGTGCCCTCGAACTCGATGGGGTTGGACGTCGCGAAGACATGGAACGGGCGCCGCAGCGGGAGGGTGATGCCCTCGGCCGAGACCTGTGCCTCCGCCATGGCCTCCAGCAGCGCCGACTGCGTCTTCGGCGAGGTCCGGTTGATCTCGTCGGCGAGGAACAGCCCGGCGAAGATGGGCCCCGCCCGGAACTCGAACTCGCGCGTGGCCGGGTTGAAGATCGACGAACCGGTGACGTCCGAGGGCAGCAGGTCAGGCGTGAACTGGAGGCGCCGGAAGTCGAGGCCGAGCGCCTGCGCGAGCGTCTTGGCCGCGAGGGTCTTGCCGAGTCCGGGCAGGTCCTCGAAGAGGACGTGTCCCCCCGCGAGGACGGCCGCGAGGGCCAGGCGCAGGGCGCCCCCGGCGCCGACGACGACGGTGGCGGTGCGCTCGATGACCTGCGCGCCGATGCGGGCTGCCTCGTCGGCGCCGATGCGGCGTCCGTGGTCGCCGGAACTGCGGGCGGTGTCTGCTGCGGTCATCGGGTCTCCTGGGAGTTGTTCGAGGGCGACGGCGCGGCATCCGTGGCACGCGGCGAGAGGACGATCCGCTCCAGCTCGTCGGCGAGGGAGCGCAGGGTGCGGTGGTCGAGGGGTGCGGGCTGGGACTGTGCGACGAAGGCGTCGAAGGACGGGCTCCTCGGCACGTCGGGACGGGCACGGGCGGCGTCGGCGGCCAGCCCGTGGACCTCGAGGACGGCACGCATCCCGGGGTCCGCCGAGGAGAGCGAGAACTCCAGCGCCTGGATCTCCGCGAGGCCACGGACGGGGACGGGCAGTGGCGTCAGCCGGGCCCGGGGGACGTCGACCGCGTCGAGGAGGCCGTTGGCGATGCCTGCCGCGAAGGCCGCGCCGACCAGCACCACGGCGTGCCGGGGATCGAGCCCGAAGAACCAGGCGGAGACGCCCGCGAGGACCACGAGGACAGCCGTGACCGCCGAGGCCGAGCGCTTCACCGCGCAGGACCGGTGCGGGCTGCGACGGCGGCGGACAGTGCCCGGACGCAGGCCAGCGCCAGCTCGCGGTCCGCGGCGTCGAGGTGCGCACCCGCCGCGCCGGGTGCGGTCATCCCGGGGTCGGTGGCGTCGGGGTGCGGACCCGACGCGCTGAATCTCGCCCGCTGGTAGAGACGGTTCAGGGCGGTGAGCGGCCGGGGCGGTAGATCGAGGGCGGACGCGGCGGCGGCGGCGAAGTCGGAGGTGGTCTGCGCGGGAGTCCGGCCCACGCCCGCTGCCGCGCACAGGTCCTCGAAGGCGAGCCAGCAGCGGATCACCGCGTCCGAGGTGTCTGCACTGTCCGTGAGGGCGCGTTCGGCGTCCTCGGTCCATGAAGGGAGCACGTCGTCGACGAGGCCGGGCGATCCGGCCTGCTGCAGGCCGGTCGGCTCGGGGCTGCCGTCACGCTCCGGGCGCCGCCTGATGCGCAGGAGCAGCCGGACGAGGAGGGCGAGGCTGATCATGACGAGGAGGAGGATCGCACCCGCCGCGGTGTCGCCGCTGATGATCAGCCGCTCGGCGTCCGGGACCGGTTCCGCGGGGCCACTCACGGCTGGTGTGGGTTCGGCGGTGCTCTCCTGCGCGGCGGTGGTGACGGGCGCGTCGATGACCGGCTGGGCCGTCAGCCGGCCCATGAAACCGGCGGCGACCACCGCGAGGACGAGGACGACGACGGTGAGGAGCGTAGGTGCGTCCACGCGGGGATGCGAATGCCGCGACCTGCGCTTCGTCCCCACGATTCCCCCGCCGGTCGGTGCTGGTGCAGCCCCGGGGGCCGCGTCCAGTGGAGCCTACCAAAAGCAGAACCGCCCCCGGCCCGGTGGGCCGACGGCGGTTGACTCCGTGGGAGTCCGGGGTGCCCTCGATAGGATTCGAACCTACGACCTTCTGCTCCGGAGGCAGACGCTCTATCCCCTGAGCTACGAAGGCGGAGACGGGATTTCCCGTACCCGTGCGGGACTCATCGAGCTTAGCAGGTGCCGCCTGCGTCGGAAAACGCACGGGCCGGACCCGGTCGGTCCACGCCTCAGTACCCCAGGAAAGCGTCCGTCCGCACCCGGGAGACCCCGGCGGTGCGGACCACGCGGCAGAGGTCCCCGATGAACGCCGGCGACCCGGAGACCAGGACCCGGCGTCGCTTGAGGTCGGGGACGGCTGCGAGCAGCTCCTCGGAGGAGAGCCCGCTCCCCGCAAGGGCCCAGGTGCCGGGCACCGCCGGAACGCCGTCGTCGGCCGGGACGAAGAGCACCACGCGCGTACCGAGCCCGGCCAGTTCGTCCCGGAAGGCGATCTCCTCGGCGCTGCGCACCACGTACACGAGGACGATGTCGCGGTCCTCCCCGCGTGCGGCGATGTCCCTGAGCTGGCTGATGAACGGGGTGACACCGATCCCGCCGGCGGCCAGCAGGAGCGGGACGGACGCATCCCGCGGCAGGCGGAAGTCGCCGCCCACGAGGGTCCCGGTGATGTGCGCGTCCTTCGGCAGCTCGAGCAGGGCCTTCTTGAACGAGCTCCCCTGCGCCGTGGTGCGCAATCCGAAGGTGACGGCGTCGGCCTGCTGGGGTGCGGACGTGATGCTGAAGACGCGGCGGCTGCCACGGCTGTCCGCCCCGCGGTGCGGCATGGACAGTTCCATGTACTGCCCCGCGGTGAAGCGCACGGGACGGGCCGGTTCGAAGACGAGCTCAGTGCTCGTGGGCGTCAGCTGCCGTGACCCGGCGAAGGAGAGCCGGACACCGCGTCGCTGGCCCATCAGGAACGCGACGGCGTTACCGATGACGAGCGCGAACTCCGGTCCGAGGAATACGGGTCCGACGGACACCTGCAGCGCGAAGACGGCGGCGACGATCGCGGCGAAGAGCCATTGCTGCCAGCGCAGCGGGGGGAGCGTCAGGGGCTCGGTCATCATGAAGCCGAGCAGGAACAGGACCGGGTAGGACGTCAGGACCAGCTGGAGTCCTGCACCGGCGGTCAGCCCGCCCTGCACCAGGCCGACGAGCAGGATCCCGAGGGCGACGACGAGGAACACCGCACCCATGGACAGCTTCCGCGTCCGGTGGAGCAGCAGGGCGGCGCCGACCGCGACGACCGGCAGCATGTACGCGTTCGCCACCCACCAGGCCGCCGCGCCGACCCCCAGCAGGGTCGCGACGACGGCCCCCGTGGCTGCGGGGTTGAAGATGTGGCGGCCGCGGAAGGCGAGGAGGAACTTGGACGCTCCGGCCGCGACGCCCGCCGTGAGGATGCCGCCGAGGCCCTCAGCCGTGCTGGAGGGGAACATGATGAGGAAGACGATCAGCCCGGTGATGAGCGACGAGTCGCCGTGCGGGCGCAGCCGCAGGATCAGCGCCATGAGCCGCGTCCCGATGATCGTCCCTCCCACGGCGGCCACGAGGGTGCCGCCGATCTCGGCCGGGGTGTAGGCGAGCAGTCCTGTCAGCGAGAGCACGAGGGCCTCGACGGTCAGCAGGAGCAGCAGGCCCAGGGTCAGGCGGTACATGGTCATGCGGCCCAGCAGGCCGTCGAGTGCTGCGGTCATGAGAACAGTGCTCCTGCGAGTGGGGCGGAATAGCGGGCGCGTCCGTCGGAGTACATCAGGACGAAGTCGAAGTCGAAGGACCCGGCGAGGTCCGCGGGGTCGGTGACGAACAGGGCCGTGCACAGTCCGTCGGCGGTCATGGCGTCGGCTGCGAGGACCCACGTGGCGACGACCGTGTCGACGCAGTGCCCTGTCCGGGCATCCAGGACGTGGTGCAGTCCGTCACCCCAGACCCGGCGGTTCGACGCCGAGGCGCACAGCGCCCCCTCGGTGAGCACGACCGTGCCGATGGCCGACGACGGATCGTAGGGGTGTTCGAGGGCCACCGTGATGGAGCCGCTGCCGGCCCGTCGCATGTCACCGCTGGCGTCGACGACCGCCTGCCCGTGCCCGGCCGCGAGGAGGTACTCGAGCATCAGGTCCACGAGTTGCCCCTTGCCTGCGGCGCCGACGTCGAGGAGCGCCGGGGCCGCGAGGCTCACGCCGTCCTCCGTCCACTCGAGGAGGCCGTTCCAGGCTCTCGCGGGCGCCGGTGCCGCGGTAGGGACGAAGCTGTATCCGGCGTCGTAGCCCTGGTCGGCGAGGCGCTCGCCGACCAGGGGGGACACGCCGCCGCCGGTGACGTCGTGCAGCGTGCGCAGGAGGCGCCCCAGCCGGGCGCCGTGGCCCGGCAGGGAGAGGGAGCCCCCTGAGGCCGCCAGCTCGGTGATGCCGGAGTCGGCGCGGAAGCGGGAGTACAGCGCGTCGTAATCGTCGGCGATGCGGAGGAGGCCGGCCTTCTGGGCGGCCAGGAGCGGCGCGGCACTGTCCACGCGCCAGGCCGTACCGATCGCCTCGAAGCTGAAGGAGTGCCCCACGCCGCTGCGCCCTACAGCTGTGCTTCGCTCTTGATCTTGTCGGCCGCTTCGTTGAAGCCGCCGCTGGTCAGGGAGGACCCGGCGACCTTGTCCACGGCGAGCTCGTCGAGTTTCTTCCCGACGATCGCGTCCGAGATCCCACCGGCGAAACGCTCCTGGTACATCGTGGTGGTGGGGTTGTCCGGCATCGGCTCCACCTCGACGGCGGTCACGACATCGGCCGCCAGTGTCAGGGTCACGCCGACCTCCTCGGGGCCGGCGGGGGACTGGTAGCCGCCGGTCTGGGTGTAGGTGCCGTCCTCGTAGCTCTGGTCCGCTGCGGCGGCGTCCGCGGTCGCTGCCCCGGTCGGTGCCGCTCCGGGTGCCTCGGTGGCATCGGCTGCAGAGGATTCCGCCGCGGGAGCTTCGGCGGCCGGGGTCTCGGCCTCGGCGCCGGCGCAGCCGGCCGCACCGAGAATGGACACGGCGGCGAGCGCCGTCAGGACGCGCTTGTGGAGGGGGAACCCGGCCCGCGCCGGCGCCGTCATCAGGGGTGTTTCGGTCTGGCCTGTCATGGTCACTGGATGCTCCTGGTGGATCGCGGTGGCGGGACCGGGCGGAAGGGCTCCGCACCGAGGGAGGCGTGGATGTCGAGGAGAGCCACTGATGCATTCCAACGTCCCATGACTCCATTCGTTTCTCCCGGCCTTCCGGACTGTACCGGCCGCGCACCGGTCGGCAGACCCGTGGGGCGGATTCGCGCCTGTGCCGCAGGCGCTCGCCGCGTCACGCGAATCAGGGCGGACGGGGCGCCGCGGCTATGCTTGACGGGTGACTCCCGAAGAACTCTCCTCCGCTATTTCCGCCTGCCTCAGGGCCGCCGTCGACGCCGGTGACCTGACCATCGACCTCCCCTCCGAGGTGCGGGTGGAGCGACCGAAGAACCGGGAGCACGGGGACTGGGCCACGAACATCGCGCTGCAGCTCGGCAAGAAGGCCGGGATGAACCCCCGGGAGTTCGCGCAGCTGCTCAGCGACCGCCTCGCGGGCATCGAGGGCGTCAGGAGCGTCGACATCGCCGGTCCGGGCTTCCTCAACATCACGCTCGACGCCGGTGCCGCGGGTGAGCTCGCCCGCACCATCGTCGAGGCGGGCCAGGCCTACGGCACCAACGATGCGCTCGCGGGCCGGAAGATCAACCTCGAATTCGTCTCCGCCAACCCGACCGGTCCCATCCACATCGGAGGGACCCGCTGGGCGGCCGTCGGGGACGCACTCGCGCGGATCCTGCAGTCGCAGGGTGCGGAGGTCACCCGCGAGTACTACTTCAACGACCACGGCGCGCAGATCGACCGCTTCGCCCGCTCACTCCACGCCTCCGCCAACGGCGATCCGGCCCCGGAGGACGGCTACAGCGGCCAGTACATCGTCGACATAGCCCAGCGTGTCCTCGCCGCCGATCCCGACGCGCTGGCCCTCGACGGACCGGCGTCCGTCGAGCGGTTCAGGGAGATCGGCGTGGACCTCATGTTCTCGGACATCAAGGCGTCCCTGCATGATTTCGGCGTGGACTTCGACGTGTACTTCCACGAGCACTCGCTGTTCGAGAACGATTTCGTCGAGGACCTCCTCGACAAGCTCAAGGCGTCCGGCAACCTCTTCCTCGAGGACGGCGCCTGGTGGCTGAGGTCCACCGACTACGGCGACGACCGGGACCGCGTGGTGATCAAGTCGAACGGCGCGCCCGCCTACATCGCCGGAGACATCGGGTACTTCGTCAACAAGCGGAACCGTGGCTTCGACCTCAACATCATCATGCTCGGGGCGGACCACCACGGGTACGTGGCGCGCCTGAAGGCCGCGGCGGCTGCCTTGGGTGACGATCCCGATGCCGTGGAGGTCCTGATCGGCCAGCTGGTGAACCTCGTGAAGGACGGCGCACCGGTGCGCATGTCGAAGCGCGCAGGAACGGTCGTCACGCTCGAAGACCTCGTGGACGCAGTTGGCGTCGACGCCGCGCGCTACACGCTGGCCCGCTTCTCCGCCGATTCGAATATCGACATCGACCTGGACCTCCTGACCCGGCACACCAACGAGAACCCGGTGTTCTACGTGCAGTACGCCCACGCCAGGACGCACGCCGTGGCGCGCAACGCCGTCTCCGCGGGTGTGGACACCAGGTCCTTCGACGCCGCGGCACTGGCGCACCCGACGGAAGGGGCGCTGCTCGCTGCCCTCGGGCAGTTCCCGGGCGTCGTCGCCCAGTCCGCGACCTTCCGCGAACCGCACCGCGTGGCCCGCCACCTCGAGGTGATCGCCGGCACCTACCACCGCTGGTACGACGCCTGCCGCGTGTCCCCGCTGGGCGACGCCCCGGTCGAGGACGTCCACCGCTCGCGCCTCTGGCTGAACAACGCCACGCAGCAGGTCCTCGCGAACGGCCTCGGGCTCCTCGGGGTATCGGCACCGGAGAGGATGTGACCATGACCGTCGTGGACCCCACCCGCCCCTCGCCCCTCGCGCCAGACTGGCTGTCCGTCCCGGCGGAACCTGCCCGGCTGGACGCGAAGCTCTGGGCCGAGGACGTCGCGCGCGGGAGCGACGGCGTCCTGCGGATCGACGGCGTCTCCGTCGCCGACCTCGCCGCCGAGTTCGGCACCCCGCTGTTCGTGATGTCCGAGCGGGACTTCCGCACCCGGGCCGCCACCTTCCGCGACGCGTTCGACGACGCCTTCCGCGATCTGTGCGGGGGAGTGGACGTCTTCTACGCGGGCAAATCCTTCATCTGCACCGAAGTGGCCCACTGGGTCCGCGAGGAGGGCCTCGGCCTCGACACCTGCTCCGGCGGCGAACTCGCCGTGGGCCTGCGCGCCGGCATGCCCGGGAACCGCCTGGGCCTGCACGGCAACAACAAGTCCGCTGCGGAGATCACGCGGGCCATCGACGCGGACCTCGGCCGGATCGTCGTCGACAGCCTCCAGGAGGTCGCCCTGGTGGGTGACCTCGCCGTCGAACGCGGCCGCCGCGCCAACGTGATGATCCGCCTGACGCCCGGCGTCCACGCCCACACGCACGAGTTCATCGCCACCGCCCACGAGGACCAGAAGTTCGGGCTGTCGCTCACCACCGAGCAGGGGCCCGGGCAGCAGGACGGACAGGACGACGGCGGCTCCTCCCCGGCCGCGCGGGCCGTCGCCGACGCCCTGGCCCATCCGGGCATCAACCTCCTCGGTGTGCACTGCCACATCGGCTCGCAGATCTTCGAACCGGAGGGCTTCGAGCTGGCGGCCCGCCGGCTGCTCGTTTTCCTCGCCGGGGTCCGTGACCGGCACGGCGTCGAGCTGCCCGAACTGGACCTCGGCGGCGGCTACGGCATCGCCTACACCGAGGCCGACCAGCCGCGGCCCGCGGCGGAGATCGCCCGCGCGATGGCCACCGTCGTCGGCTCCACCTGCCGTGAGCTCGGCCTGCGCGTCCCCCGGATCTCGATCGAGCCCGGCCGTGCCATCGTGGGACCGACGACCTTCACCCTCTACACCGCGGGCACCACGAAGACCGTGCGCGTCGACGCAGCCGCCAACGGCTCCGAGGTGGTGCAGGACACCTCCGTTACGCACCCGCGACGCTATGTGTCGGTGGACGGCGGGATGAGCGACAACGCCCGTCCGGTGCTCTACGGCGCGGATTACTCGGCCGTCCTCGCCTCGCGGACGCCCGAGGGGCCGCCCGTCCTGTCCCGTGTGGTTGGAAAACACTGCGAGAGCGGTGACATTGTGGTGCGGGACGTCTACCTCCCGGAGGACACCGGAGCAGGTGACCTTCTCGCCGTCCCGGGAACGGGAGCCTACTGCTGGGTGCTCTCGAGCAACTACAACTACCTGGCGCGGCCTCCGGTCGTGGCTGTCGTCGACGGTGCGGCCCGACTGATCGTCCGCGGCGAGACCGAGGAGGACCTGTTCCGCAGGGACGTCCAGCGCGAGACCGCCCAGCCCTCACCAGCAGTAGCCGCCCCGGATCCAGGAGCTTCACAGACCGCATGAATGCACCAGCACCCTCTCCCGCACCCCTCCGCGTCGCCCTGCTGGGCTGCGGCAACGTCGGCTCCCAGGTGGCCCGGATCCTCCTCGAGGACGCCGCGGACCTCGGGCTCAGGGCAGGCGCCCCCCTCGAACTCATCGGGGTGGCGATCCGTTCGCTGGAGGCGGAGCGCGACGTTGACCTGCCGGCGGGGCTGCTGACCCAGGACGCCGAGTCGCTCGTCGAGCGGGCGGACATCGTCATCGAGCTCATGGGCGGCATCGAGCCGGCCAAGACGCTGATCCTGCGCGCCATCGCGCACGGTGCCACGGTGGTCAGCGGGAACAAGGCCCTCCTCGCGCAGGACGGGCCGGAGCTCTACGAGCAGGCCGACAAGGCCGGCGTGCAGTTGTCCTACGAGGCCGCCGTCGCCGGAGCCATCCCCATTCTGCGACCCATCCGCGACAGCCTGTCGGGGGACCGCATCACCCGCGTGCTGGGCATCGTCAACGGCACCACGAACTACATCCTGGACCAGATGGACTCCACGGGGGCGCAGTTCGCCGACGCGCTGAAGGCGGCGCAGGACCTCGGGTACGCGGAGGCCGACCCGACGGCCGACGTCGAGGGGCACGACGCCGCCGCGAAGGCCGCGATCCTCGCCTCGCTGTCCTTCCACACCCGGTTCGCGCTCGAGAACGTGTACTGCGAGGGCATCACCGCGGTCACCGCGGACGACATCGCGGCCGCCGCCGAGGACGGCTACGTCATCAAGCTGCTCGCCATCGCCGAGATCCTGACCGACGAGGCCGGCGCAGCGGGCGTGGGCGTCCGCGTCCACCCCACCCTCCTGCCGCGCTCGCACCCGCTCGCGGCCGTCCACGGCGCGTTCAACGCCGTGTTCATCGAGGCGGAGAACGCGGGCGAGCTCATGTTCTACGGCCAGGGTGCAGGCGGGACGCCGACGGCGTCGGCCGTGCTCGGCGACGTCGTGAGCGCGGCCCGCCGCATGGTCCTCGGCGGGCCCGGCCGCACCGAGACCACCACGGGCCACGTGCCGCCGCTGAGCATCGACACCGTCCGCACGAGCTACTGCATCGGCCTGCAGGTCGCGGACCAGCCCGGTGTCCTCGCCCGGATCGCCCACATCTTCGCCGAGAACGGCGTCTCCATCGAGACGATGCGCCAGCGCATCCATCAGCGCGGGCCCGACGGCGGCACCACCGCCGAGCTGCGCATCGTCACCCATCGCGCCCCCGAGGCGTCCCTCGCGGCGACCGTCAAGCAGGTCGGTGCGCTCGACGTCATCACCGCCGTCTCATCCGTGCTCCGAGTAGAGGGAATCTAAGTGGCCCACCAGTGGCGCGGAGTCATCCGCGAATACGCAGAACGCCTACCTGTCACCGAGGCCACCGAGGTCATCACCCTCGGCGAGGGCGGTACGCCCCTCGTGCACGCCCGCCATCTGTCCGAGCTGACGGGCAACACCGTCTACCTCAAGGTCGAGGGCATGAACCCCACCGGCTCCTTCAAGGACCGCGGCATGACCATGGCCATGACGGCCGCGGTCGCCGCCGGGGCCAAGGCCGTGGTCTGTGCGTCCACGGGCAACACCTCCGCCTCCGCTGCGGCCTACGCCACGCAGGCCGGAATCACCTGCGCCGTGCTCGTTCCCGACGGCAAGATCTCCATGGGCAAGCTGAGCCAGGCGATCGCCCACGGTGCGCAGCTCCTGCAGGTCAACGGCAACTTCGACAACTGCCTCGACGTGGCGCGGAAGCTCGCCGAGGCCTATCCCGTGTTCCTGGTGAACTCCGTCAACCCCGCGCGGCTGGAGGGGCAGAAGACCGCAGCCTTCGAGGTGGTCGACACGCTCGGCGATGCACCGGACTACCATCTGATGCCGGTCGGGAACGCGGGCAACATCAGCGCCTACTGGAAGGGCTACAAGGAGTACGCGGCGCCGTACGCCTCGATGCACCACGGTGAGCTGCCGGCCGTGGCGACCCGGACGCCGATCATGTGGGGCTTCCAGGCAGAGGGCGCGTCCCCGCTGGTCAAGGGCCACCCGATCACCGAACCGGACACCATTGCGACCGCCATCCGGATCGGCAACCCCGCGTCCTGGGACTTCGCCGTGGCCGCCCGTGACGAGTCCGGCGGACTCATCGAGGCCGTGACGGACGAGGAGATCCTCGACGCGCACCGCTGGCTGTCCTCCCGCGAGGGCGTCTTCGTGGAACCCGCCTCCGCTGCCGGCGTCGCAGGACTCATCAAGAAGCACGCCGAGGGCCTCGCGCCGACGGGTAAGACGATCGTCATCACGGTCACCGGTCACGGCCTTAAGGACCCGCAGTGGGCGCTCCGCACCGCCGACGGCGCGGATGTCGAGCCCACCAAGGTGGAGTTCGACGTCGTCAGCGTCGCCGCGGCCCTCGGGCTCGAGGGCTGAGGTGACCGGCCTCCACGCGGTGCCGGTCCCCGTCGCCGATCCGGACGGGACCGCCGGACTCCCCGGCGTAGCGCCCGGACAGTCCGTCGAGGTGCGCGTCCCCGCGACGAGTGCGAACCTCGGACCGGGCTTCGACGCACTCGGTCTGGCACTGTCGCTCTACGACACGGTCCGCGTCCGCACGGTCACCGCCGGGACGACGGTGGTGAGGCCGACGGGGGAGGGCTCCGCCGCCCTGCCGACGGACGGGACGCACCTCGTGGCGCGTTCGCTCCTCAGTACGCTGGAGCGCGCCGGGTTCGCATCACCCGGCCTTGAACTGGACACGACCAACGTGATCCCGCACGGCAGGGGCCTCGGCTCCTCCGCGGCCGCGATCGTCGCGGGTGTCCTCGCGGGCAACGCGCTCCTGCCCGTCGACCGCAGGCTCGACGACGCCCACCTCCTGCAGTGGGCGGCACAGCTCGAGGGCCATCCGGACAATGTGGCCCCCGCCCTCATGGGTTCCCTCGCCGTCTCCTGGGAGAGCGGACACGCTTACCACAGCACGCGTGTGGAGGTGCATCCAGACGTCGTCCCCGTGGTCGCCGTCCCCGGGAGCGTGCTGTCGACGGAGAGCGCCCGGGCGCTGCTGCCGGCGTCGGTCTCCCACCACAGCGCGGCCGCGAACGCAGGGCGTGCGGCGCTGCTGGTGCACGCCCTGGCGGAGGATCCGTCACTCCTCTTCCCCGCGACGCAGGACTGGCTGCACCAGGACTACCGCGCCCAGGCCATGCTCCCGAGTGCCACGCTCCTGCGCGGATTGCGCGCTGCGGGCTTCGCGAGCACCATCTCCGGAGCGGGGCCCAGCATCATGACGCTGGCCGTCGGCGCGGCAGGGGCGGAGGCGGCCGAGGAGACGCTGCGGGCGCTTCTTCGCACCCTCGACACGCCGGAACCCTGGCGTATCCTGCGACTCACGGTGGAGCGTTCGGGTGCTAAAGTAGGAGTGCACCAAGGGTAGTGACCGTTCCGCGTACGCTGTGCGCACTACGTGTCACTGTGTCTCTCAAGGCATCGTGTGCTTCTGCTGAGTCGGCCGTCCTCTTCTTCGGACCGCCGCGAAAACTGCAGGGTCCATCAGCAGTAGCGCATCCTCCGGTGTAGCCTCCGACCTGATCTTCGTGCGCGGGCCAGTCCTGCCTGCGAAGACATCCTCAGGCTCCAGCACGCCCAGTCGAGGCCGGACAGTTCCCGGCCCGACTGAACCCCGCCTGCTTCACATGCGGCACGGGGCAAACCACCGCGGACCACTGATCAGGTGGCCGCCCGACGAGGGGGAAGGATCCTTCGTGACTGAAACCACTGACCTGTTACCAGGTGTGGCCACCCAAGACGCTGAAGCAACCGGCGCAACAACTTCCAAGAGCAGCGGCCTCGCCGGCCTGAAGCTCGCCCAGCTGCAGGCACTCGCCGGTCAGCTCGGCATCACCGGCGGATCGAGGATGCGCAAGAGCGACCTCGTCTCCGCCATCTCGGACCACCAGCGCGGAGGCGCGGTGGCCGACCGCCAGAAGGCCCCCACCGTCCGCAGCGAGCGGAACGCGGACGGCGCGCGCCCTGTCGTCGCCGGCACGCCGGACGCCACCGAAGCACCGGCCGCTCCGACGCAGGACGGGCAGGAGGCGCCCGAGCGCCAGCCCCGGACGCGGAACCGGAACCGCCGCGCGGGAAGCGACGGCGTCGTCTCCGTGCCTGCAACGGACGCTGCCGTCATCACCGGCGAGCAGGTCGAGGCCCCGTCGCGTGAGACCGCCGACGCCCCGTCCGCCGGGGACCAGCAGGATCGCGGTGACCGCGAAACCGGCGGCCGTAACCAGCGCAACCGCCGCAACCGTCGCGGCGAGGACCGCAGCGACGCACAGTCCGGGCAGACCGAGACCGCGGCCGAGACCCGCAACGAGAACCAGAACGACGGACAGAACGAGTCCGGCCAGCAGGGTGACTCCGGCTTCGGCCAGCAGGGCGAGGGGCGCGGCGACCGCAACGAGCGCCGCAATCGCTCACGCAACGGCCGCGACGAGGACCGCTCGAACAACGGGTCCTCCAACAGCTCGAACAACGGCTCGAACAACAACTCGAACAACAGCGGCTCGAACAGTGACGGCCAGAACGACGGCGGCCGCACCGGCAGCGAGCGCAGCGACAACCGGAACTCCGGGGGCAACGGCTCCAATGGCTCCAACGCATCGAACGACGACGAGGGTCGCGGCCGGAACCGCCGCAACCGTGCCAACCGCAACGGTGGGAATCCCGTCGAGGACCGCAGCAGCCGCTTCCGTGACCGCAACGAGCGCAATGAGCGCAACGACCGTCGCCGTGGCCGCAACCAGCCCGACGTCGACGACGTCGAGGTCACCGAGGACGACGTCCTGCTGCCCGTCGCGGGCATCCTCGACGTCCTCGAGAACTACGCCTTCGTGCGCACGTCCGGCTACCTGCCGGGTCCGAACGACGTCTACGTCTCCCTGGCCCAGGTCAAGAAGCACAACCTGCGCAAGGGCGACGCCGTCGTCGGTGCCATCCGCGCTCCCCGCGAGGGCGAGACGCAGGCCAGCGCACGCCAGAAGTTCAACGCCCTCGTCCGCGTCACCACGGTGAACGGCAAGCCGGCCGAGGACCTCAAGGACCGCGTCGAGTTCGCGAAGCTCGTGCCGCTCTACCCGTCGGACCGCCTGCGCCTCGAGACGGACCCGAAGAAGATCGGCCCCCGCGTCATCGACCTCGTGGCGCCGATCGGCAAGGGCCAGCGCGGCCTGATCGTCTCGCCGCCCAAGGCCGGCAAGACGCTGATCCTGCAGGCGATCGCGAACGCCATCACGATCAACAACCCCGAGGTGCACCTCATGATGGTCCTCGTGGACGAGCGTCCCGAGGAAGTCACCGACATGCAGCGCACGGTGAAGGGTGAGGTCATCGCCTCCACCTTCGACCGGCCCGCGGACGACCACACCACGGTCGCCGAGCTCTCCATCGAGCGCGCCAAGCGCCTCGTGGAGATGGGTATGGACGTCGTCGTGCTCCTCGACTCGATGACGCGCCTCGGCCGTGCCTACAACCTGGCCGCGCCGGCCTCGGGCCGTATCCTGTCCGGTGGTGTCGATTCCGCAGCGCTGTACCCGCCGAAGCGTTTCTTCGGTGCTGCCCGCAACATCGAGAACGGTGGCTCGCTCACCATCCTCGCGACCGCGCTCGTCGAGACCGGTTCCAAGATGGACGAGGTCATCTTCGAGGAGTTCAAGGGCACCGGCAACATGGAGCTCCGCCTCTCGCGCAGCCTCGCCGACAAGCGCATCTTCCCGGCCGTGGACGTCAACGCGTCCGGTACGCGCCGCGAGGAGAACCTGCTCTCGCCGGACGAGGTCAAGATCATGTGGAAGCTGCGCCGCGTGCTGTCGGGTCTCGAGACCCAGCAGGCACTCGAGCTGCTGACCAACAAGATCCGGGAGACGCAGTCCAACGTCGAGTTCCTCATGCAGGTCCAGAAGACCACCCTGGGCTCCAAGGACTCCGACTAGCGCACCCCACGACGCCGTTCGTCCTGCCGTCCCTCCCCGGGACGGCAGGGCGGGCGGCTTCGCCCGTTAAGTCGCGTCCCGGCACAGCGTGGTCAACCGGGCCGTCCCGACCTTCGTAGACTGGCGGTAGACGCCGAAAGAGGTACACCAGATGTTTGAGTCCATCCAGGGACTGCTCGACGAGCACTCCGAACTGCAGGACCAGCTCGCCGACCCCGCCGTCCACGCCGACCAGGCGCTGGCCCGCAGGCTCGGCCGCCGGTATGCCGAGCTCGGCAGGATCGTCGACGCCCACAACCGGTGGGCCGCCCTGAACGACGACCTCGAGGCCGCACGCGAGATGGCGTCCGAGGACCCCGAGTTCGCGGCCGAGGTCCCTGTGCTCGAGGAACAGCTCGCCGTGGCTCAGGAGCGCCTGCGACGCCTGCTCATCCCGCGGGACCCGAACGACGGCCGCAATGTCATCATCGAGGTCAAGGGCGGCGAGGGTGGCGACGAAGCCGCGCTGTTCGCCGGGGACCTGCTGCGCATGTACGCGCGGTACGCGGAGTCCCGGGGCTGGAAGACGGAACTCATCTCCGCCAACGAGTCCGACCTCGGCGGCTACAAGGATGTCCAGATGGCCATCAAGGGGTCCTCCAACGATCCGGCGGAGGGCGTCTACGCGCGCCTGAAGTTCGAGGGCGGCGTGCACCGCGTCCAGCGCGTCCCGGTCACCGAGTCGCAGGGCCGCATCCACACCTCCGCGGCGGGCGTGCTCGTGCTGCCCGAGGTCGACGAGCCGGAGGAGGTCGAGATCAGCCAGAACGACCTGAAGATCGACGTCTACCGTTCCTCCGGTCCGGGTGGCCAGTCCGTCAACACGACCGACTCGGCGGTCCGCATCACGCACCTGCCCACGGGGATCGTCGTGGCGATGCAGAACGAGAAGTCGCAGCTGCAGAACCGCGAGGCGGCGATGCGCGTGCTGCGCTCCCGCATCCTCGCGCACGAGCAGGAGAAGATCGACGCCGCGAACTCGGACATCCGGAAGTCCCAGATCCGCACCATGGACCGCTCCGAGCGCATCCGCACCTACAACTACCCCGAGAACCGGATCGCGGACCATCGCACGGGCTACAAGGCCTACAACCTGGACGCCGTCATGAACGGTGACCTCGAGCCCGTGGTGCAGTCGGCCATCGAGATGGACGAGCAGGCCCGCCTGGACGCCATCGGCACGGAGGAGTAGGCGTGGAGGACGCCCTGCGTGCGGCGGAGGAACGGCTGCGCGCGGCGGGCGTGCCGAGTCCCCGGGTCGACGCCGAGCTCCTGGCAGCCCACCTGCTCGGGGTGTCCCGCGGCCGGCTCCGATCGATGGCACTGATCGGCGCTCCGGCGCCGGAGGGGCTGGACGCCCTCGTCGACGAGCGCGCGCGCCGTGTCCCGCTGCAGCACCTCACCGGCGCTGCATCCTTCCGGCGGATCGAGCTGTCGGTCGGCCCGGGAGTCTTCATCCCGCGTCCCGAGACCGAATCGGTGGCGCAGCTCGTGATCGACCGGGCGGGCACGCTGGCGGCTCCCAGGATCGTGGACCTGGGCACCGGCTCCGGGGCGATCGCCGCGTCGGTCGCGGCCGAGGTGCCCGGCGCCGAGGTCTACGCCGTCGAACTGAGCGACCTCGCGATCGCCTGGGCCCGCGCGAACCTCGAGCCCTACGGGGTCCGCCTCGTCCTGGGTGACCTCGCGACGGCGCTGCCCGAGGAGAACGGCACCTTCGACATCGTCGTGTCGAACCCGCCGTACATCCCGGCCGACGCCGTGCCGACCGAACCCGAGGTGGCCGAGCACGATCCGCAGATGGCGCTGTACGGCGGGGGAGCCGACGGGCTCCGGCTGCCGCGGGCCGCGGCAGCCTCGGCCGCCCGCCTGCTCAGGGCGGGCGGGTACTTCGTCATGGAGCACGCCGAGGTGCAGGCGCCCTGGGTCGCCGCGTTCCTCGGGGAGGCCGGCGTGTGGGCGGACGTCACCACGCATCAGGACCTCGGCGGGCGCGACCGTGCCACCAGCGCCGTCCTGGGGCAGCTCCGCGTGGACGGGACATCGACGTCGGAAGCCGACGTCGCGGACACAGCCACAGGAGGCGGACGATGACGGAGCAGACGGATCACCCGGATCAGCCGGATCAGCCGGATCAGCCGGACCAGCCGGACCAGCCGGACCAGCCGGATCAGCCGGTGCACGGCGGAGCCGCGGATGCCATCGAGGCCTCGGATCGAACCGCGGAGGGGACGGGGCAGCTCACCGGGCAGCTCACCGGGCAGCTCGCCGACACCGTCGCCGTCGCCGCAGTCACCTACGACCGCCACGAGGAACTCGCCCAGCTCCTGCAGGCGCTCGCCCGGCAGACCGCACCGATCAGGACGGTCGCCCTCGTCGACTCCGGCACGCGTCCTGCCACCGACGTTGTGGAGGCTGCCGGCGGCTCCATCCACTACCTGCGCTCGGAGGCGAACCTCGGCGGGGCCGGCGGCTTCGCCTTCGCGATCCTCGCGGCCATCGCGAGCGGCGCCCGGTGGATCTGGCTCATGGACGACGACGGGCATCCGGAGGACGAGCGCTGCCTCGCCGAACTGCTGCGCGCGGCCCACGAGCACGACCTCGACATCGTGAGCCCGCTGGTCGCCGCGACCGACGATCCGACGCGGCTGTCCTTCAACTTCCGCATCGGCGGCCTGCTGACCAATGACCGTGCAACCCTCGAGCCGCTCGGTTTCCTGCCCGACATGGTGCACTTCTTCAACGGGGCCCTGATCCGCACCGAGGTCTTCTCGACCATCGGACTGCCGGACATGAAGTTCTTCATCCGCGGGGACGAGGTCGACTTCCTGGCCCGTGTGCGGAAGGCGGGACTGAAGTTCGGGACCCTCGCCACCGTCGCGGTCCGTCACCCGGCCACCTGGTCGGAGATGAAGCCGATCTTCGGCGGCTTCATCACCCCCGTGATCCCGGTGGGGGAGTTCAAGCGTGCCTCCTACTTCCGCAACCGTGCCTACCTGGCACGGAAGTACCGGAACCTCCGGTGGTTCGGCGCCGACATGATCGGCTTCCCCTACTACTTCCTCACGCAGCGTGACCTCACGGGCCTGAGGTCCTGGTTCGCCGCCTACTCGGCCGGCTTCCGCGGCCGGGGCTTCGGGCCCCCGCCGTCGGCCTGATCGACGAGGCGCGTGCACCGCGGGGCGACGCCTCGACCCGATCGACCCGATCGACCCCTCCCACCCGATACCCCGACTCCGGCGTGCACCGCCGGCGAATGGAGAGATGACCCGGTGACCACCAGCTACGACTGCTCCGATCCCGCCCAGCGCCGTGAAGGCCTCGCGGCCGCGCAGCGCGCCGTCTCGCTGAAGCAGTGCGTCGTCCTGCCCACCGACACCGTGTACGGCATCGGGGCGGACGCCTTCTCGCCCCAGGCCGTCGCCACGCTGCTGGCCTCGAAGGGGCGCGGGCGCACCATGCCGCCGCCGGTCCTCATCCCCCGCCTCCAGACGCTCGACGGCCTCGCCACCGACGTCCACCCGGACGCGCGGAAGCTCGCCGAGACGTTCTGGCCCGGCGGACTGACCCTCATCTGCCATGCCCAGCCCTCCCTGACGTGGGATCTGGGGGACACCCTCGGTACGGTGGCGCTCAGGGTGCCCGACGACGAGATCGCCCTCGAGCTGCTGATGCTCACCGGTCCGCTGGCCGTGTCGTCCGCCAACAGGACCGGGCAACCGGCGGCGACGACGGCGGCCGAGGCCGCCGACCAGTTGGCCGCCTCGGTCGCGGTGTACCTCGACGGAGGTCCGAGAAGCGAGGGCGGCGGCACGGGCTCGACCATCGTCGACGCCACGGGGGAGGCCCTGCGCGTGGTCCGCCAGGGGACACTTCCGCTGGAGCGGCTTCGGGAGATCGTTCCGGGGATCATCGGCGTCGACGGCGACGCAGGTCCCGGCACGGACGACGGGGCCGGCACGGTCGCCGCCGACAGCTGAGCCCTCCTCGGCCGTCCCCGCCCCGGGGCGCCGCCCGGACGCCTACCGCTGGTCGGGCAGCGCTGCCGCTCCGAGGACATCCCTCACCCGGGGCGCGGGCGCTAGCCCTTCGGCAGCGGCCCAGCCCGCCACCTGGTCCTGTCCGAACCACATGAGCTCGACGCGACGGACATGGCCGTCCAGCCTCCCGCCGAGGAGCCGCGACGTGGCGAAGCCCCCGCTGACGACAGTCCTGCACAGCCACGCCGGCAGGACACGCGGTCTTCCGCCCGCGGCCTCGAGGACCGACCGTACGGACAGTCCCTCCCACGGTTGCAGGACGACGGCGGGCACCTCGCCGGAGTGACGCCCCACGGCGATCACGAGGTCCGCGAGCGCGCCCACCGAGGTGACGGGCGAGGCGGCGGTACCGGGTGCCGCCACCGACGCCAGCGGTGAACGGGCGAGGCGCGCCAGTGCCGCCGTCGTGGGCCGCCCTGCTCCCTGGACGGAGGTGGCGCGGACCGTGACGACCGCCAGGCCGCCCGGGTCCAGCAGGGCCAGGGCCTGCTCGCCGAGCGCCTTGCTGCGGGAGTACGGGGAGAAGGGCTGGACGCCGCCGGATTCGTCCAGCAGCGGCGTGCGTCCCTGGACCGCAGCGCTGCTGAGGTGGACGAGGCGGCGGACACCCGCGGCGCCGGCCGCCCGGGCGAGGACGGCCGGAAGCAACGCGTTCGCACCCCTCAGCCCGGCACTGTCCTCGGCGGACGGCGTCGCGAGTCCGGCCGCGTTGACGACGACGTCGTGACCCGCCATGAGCCCGGTCAGTGCAGTGACGTCACTGCGGCGCGCTTCCGCGAGGACCGCCTCCGGGGTGTCCGCCGTCGTCCGGAGCCGGGGTGCAGGAGCGCTGCGGGTCTCGATGCCCGCTGCGCGGGCCGCACCGAGGATCTCGTGGCCGACGAAGCCGGAGCCGCCGATGACCAGCCAGCTCATCCTGGGCCACCCGTGCCGGTGGAGCCCGCCAGCGACGGCTCGGGACGCCAGCTCCGGTCCCGCAGGATCACGCGCGCAGCCCGCCAGCCACGCCACACGGCGGACAGCCCGGACACGGAGTGCTCGACCGCCAGGAGGCGGAAGATCTCCTTCCCCGCGGAGAGGAGGGTGCCCAGCCCGAAGCCGAGGCGGGAGTACCGGCCGTGGAGCTGGAGGTAGCGCGCGAGGTGCCCGCGGTTGCGCATGCCGCAGAACCGGGACAGGTCGCTCGAGTCGTTGAGGTGACGCACGCCGAGGTCGATCTGCCGCTGCGCCCGCGTCTTCCGGAGGACGAACGCATCGACGTAGGCGACCGGGTGGTGCCGGGAGATCAGCCACCCGTAGGTGGTGTCGTCCCCGTTGAGGAAGAACCGTGCGTCGGGCAGACCGGTCTCCCGCACGGTGTCGGCCGCGACGAGCATCCCCTCGAAGCAGCCCACGTTCGTGTGGAACACCGGGGAGGTGGCGAAGACGTCCCCGCGGACCGGCAGATGGACGCCGAGCCGCTCGTGGAGCTGGTGCTGCCAGAAGAAGGGTCGCCCGGCGTGGTCGAGGCGACGACCGTGGATGCAGGAGTAGCGGTCCATCCAGGGCCGGAAGGACGCGAGGGCATCAGGGAGGACGACGACGTCGTCGTCCATCAGCCAGAGCCAGTCGGCGCCTGCCTCGAGCCCGCGGGCCACGCCGGCCGCGAAGCCGCCCGCACCCCCGACGTTCGCCGGCAGTCGCAGCACGACGACCGGCACGGCGAGGTCCAGGTCCGCGAGGACCCCTGCGGTGTCGTCGGTGCTGGCGTTGTCCACGACGACGACCCCCGCCGGGGCGGGGTCCAGGGCTGCGATGGAGTCGAGGAGATCCCTCAGGAAGGACGCCCGGTTGTACGTCGTGATGACGATGAACACGCGGGGGGAGCCGGCGTCAGGGGCGTGCAAACTGCTCCTTCCGGGCCGCGCCAGGGCGGTGCGCGACGGGCCTGGTACAGGCCGTGCAGTTAGTATTCTCGGGTAGTAGCAGTCTATTACACCGTGTTCCAGCTACTGCCGGACCGGCCCGCCCGTCACCACCGGCGGGCCCGGAGACGGCAGGTCCGACGGTGGGAACGCGGTCCCGGCCTGCAAGACATCGTTAGGAATCATGGGACTCAACGAAGGACGGGCCGCGGCCCGGACATCCGGCTCCACCGCCGTCGGGTCGAGCGGCGACAAACCCGCCATCTGGCTGTGGTCGCAGTACCTGCTGGACGCCGCCGCCTGGATCGTCGCGATCCTCCTGGCCCTCATCCTGAGGTACGAGCTGCTCGTGAAGGAGGTCAATGTCCCTGGTATCGCGGCCTTCTGCGCGGTCGCGGTCCTGGCACAGCTGGTCGTCGGACTGAGCTTCGCGCTCTACCGGGGCAGGTACAGCTTCGGCAGCTTCCACGAGGCGAAGCTCCTCGTCATCGTCGCGGTGCTGGTCGGCGTCATCCTCGTCCTCGTCAGCGTCGCCTTCTTCACCGTCATCGAGGTCCCGCGCAGCATCGGCATCATCGCCTTCCCGTTCGCCTGCATGTTCCTCGCAGCGACCCGGTACCTCAAGCGGATGTACGTGGAGAGCAAGGCCAAGCCGGGCGAGGATGCGCAGCGGACGCTCATCTACGGTGCCGGTTTCCTCGGCAACTCCCTGGTGGTCCGCATGATGCAGGACCCCGGATCGCCCTACTTCCCCGTCGGCCTGATCGACGACGATCCCGCCAAGAAGCACCTCCGCCTCTCCTCGGTGCCGGTCCTCGGACGGATCGACGATCTGCGCGAGGTCGTGGCGAGGACGCAGGCCTCGCTCCTGGTCATCGCCTTCGCCGGGGTCGAGGCCGCCCAGGTGCGTCGCGTCTCCGACCTCGTCGCGGGCCTCGGTATCAAGGTGCTCGTCCTCCCGCCGCTGCGCGACATGCTGGGTGCCTCGGGCCCGGCCATCGCCGACTTCCGTGAGGTCGCGGTCGAGGACCTCATCGGACGCCGTCCGGTGGACATCCACCCGGACGAGGTGGCCGGCTACATCACCGGCAAGCGCGTGCTCGTGACGGGAGCGGGCGGCTCGATCGGCTCCGAGCTGTGCCGCCAGCTGTCCGCGTTCGCCCCGGCCGAACTGATCATGCTCGACCGTGACGAGACGGGCCTGCAGTCCACGCAGATCTCCCTCACGGGACGTGGACTGCTGACCGGCCGCGACACCGTCCTCGCGGACATCCGGGACGCGGACGCACTGCTTGACATCTTCGAGGACCGCAAGCCGCAGGTCGTCTTCCACGCCGCGGCACTCAAGCACGTCTCCCTCCTCGAGCAGTACCCGGAGGAGGCCTGGAAGACGAACGTGCAGGGCTCGCTGAACGTGCTGCGGGCGTCCGCCTCGGTGGGGGTGACGAACTTCGTGAACATCTCGACGGACAAGGCGGCGGACCCCACCAGCGTCCTCGGCCACTCCAAGCGCGTCGCCGAGAAGCTCACGTCCCACCACGCCCAGCGGACCGGGCAGCAGTACGTCTCCGTCAGGTTCGGCAACGTGATCGGCAGCCGCGGCTCCATGCTGCCGCTGTTCACGGAGCAGATCCGCACCGGCGGTCCCATCACCGTGACGGACCCGGAAGTGACGCGCTTCTTCATGACCATCCCCGAGGCATGCCAGCTCGTGGTGCAGGCCGGCGCCATCGGCAGGGGCGGGGAGGTCCTGATCCTCGACATGGGGGAGGCGGTCCGGATCCTCGACGTCGCCCAGCGCATGATCGCGATGTCCGGCAAGGACATCGACATCGTCTTCACCGGGCTGCGCCCCGGCGAGAAGATGCACGAGGACCTCATGGGCGTCGGCGAAGACGACTCGCGCCCGCTGCATCCGAAGATCTCGCACACCTCCGTCGTGGCCCTCGACCCGCAGCAGCTGGACCTGCAGGCGTGGAAGGCCGAGGGCGGCTTCGGCCACGATCACCGCAGCATCGCCTCCCTCGATGCGGCGACGGAGCTGGAGGCTCCCGCAGGATCGGCGCCGGACGGTCCGACGCGGTCCGACGACCGCGGTCACGACGCACGTTCCGCGGCATCCCGTCCGTCCGCGTCCTCCACCTCGGGGTCCGGCGGGACGACGCCATGACCACGCTGCTGGTCGTGATCGGCCTGATCGCGCTCGTCCTCTCGCTCCTGTTGCCCTTCGCCGTCAGGCCGCTGCTCCGGCGGCTCGGCGTGATCGACATCCCGAACACCCGCTCGTCGCACAGCACGGTCGTCCTGCGCGGCATGGGCCTCGCGGTCTCGCTCGCGATCCTCGTGGCCCTCGCCCTCTCGCTCGCGACGGGCCTCGTCGCCGTCGACCGGTCGCTGATCCTGGTGATCCTCATGCTGGTGGCCGCGGCGTCCGCCCTGGGGTGGATCGAGGACTTCCGCGGACTGTCCGTCCGGGTCAGGCTGGCGACCCAGCTGCTCATCGGTGCGGTCGGTACCGCCGCCCTGGCGACGACGATCGACGACAGCAGCTACTGGTGGATCCCGGTCGGCGCCGTCGCGGTCGCCACCTACATCAACGCAGCCAATTTCATGGACGGCATCAACGGCATCTCCGGTATGCACGGCCTCGTGGTCGGCCTCTTCTATGCCTGGGCCGGCGTGCTGTCGGACCAGCTCTGGCTCACCGTCGCCGGACTCGTGGTGGCGGCGGCCTTCGCGGGGTTCCTGCCCTGGAACCTCGGCCGCGGGTTCGTCTTCCTCGGCGACGTCGGCAGCTATCTGCTCGGCGCCTCCATCGCGGCGATCGCCGTGACCGGCCTGCTCGCAGGGGTGTACCTGGAATACCTGCTCTCGCCGGTCCTCATCTACCTCGCCGACACCTTCACCACGTTCCTCCGGCGCGCGCGGCGCGGCGAACGCCTCTCGACGGCGCACCGCCAGCACGTCTACCAGCGACTCACGGACACGGGACTCTCCCACGTACAGGTCTCCGTCCTCGTCTCCGTGCTGTCCGCCCTGACCGGAGCAGCGGGCTTCGTGCTCGCCACGGCACCCGCGCCGCTCGCGGTGTCGGCGTCCCTGTTCGCCGCCGCCGTCGTCGCCGTGTACCTCTACTCGCCGCGGATCTTCCGCGCCGCGGCCCGCCGACGGGTCGCTGCGGGCGCCTGATCGCAGGCACTGTGGCGGGGGAGGCGGGAGCCCAGGAAGCCGTGAAGGGCCGGGGGCGGCGGATCGCCGGGGACGTCCGGTGGGGCGGCGGGAGCCGGTGCCGGAGGCCGGACGGCAGAGGGGGCGCAGCGCGGGTACGGTAGAATTCCATGCGCCGGGCGCGGTGATTATCCGTCCCGCCGATCCGGTACAGCCCTCCCGACGCCGTCGGTGGAGGACCAGCAGGGCGCCGGACGGCGCAGCCGACAGAGCGGACATGACGTGCCACGACCGGATGAGCCGGCCACAGGACCCGACCAGGCCCACATCGTGCCCGCATCGGGAGCGACGGCGTCACCCTGGCTCGGGATCCTGGCACGGAGCGCCGGGGCCGGGGGAGCGATCGCCGTGGGCCTGGCCGTCGTCGCGACCGTGGCGACGTCGCCCGCAGCCGGTCTCAGCGTCCTCTCCGGAGCGGCGCTCGTCGTCGCCTTCTTCGGTATCAGCCTCCTGATCGGCCACTATGCGGGCCGCACCAATCCGTCCGGGGCACTCGGCCTCTTCGCCGTCACCTACGCCATCAAGGTCGTGGGGTTCGCCGCCGTGCTGTTCTTCCTGGGAACGCCGGGATGGCTGGACCGCACCTGGTTCTTCAGCGGGGCACTCGCCACCGTCATCGCCTGGCAGGTCGCCGAGGTCATCGCCTTCTCGCGCCTCCGTACCCCCCTGTACGGCGACGGCGAGGAGCCCCGGACCCAGCCCGGGCACGTCCCCGCGCAGCCGCCTGTAGAGGGGCCGGCCGACGCCCGGCCCACCCCGCACGGACCGGAAGGACACTGACATGCCGATGACAGGACCGGAAGCTGGCGGTGGCCCCGGCACGCCGCCCGGAAGCGGCGACGCCCGCTATTCCAACGGCGGCTACAACGCCGGGATGGCCGTCTTCAGCTACATCATTGGCGGGATCCTGGTGTGGAGTTTGATAGGCTGGTGGCTGGATAATCTCCTCGACACGCGCTGGTTGGTGCTGGCGGGAGCGTTCTTAGGTGCAGCGGGCGGTTTCTACCTCTCCCACATGCACAACCTCACCCGGGACCATACGCCGAATCCGCAGAGCGGATCCCGGCCGACGCCCGATGCCGGTACAGGACCCGAGTGACTCCCCATAACTCAACGAGTCGGACCAGTCACGCGGCCGAACAGATCTTGCCCAACGATGGACACTGCAGAGAGGAAACGCGTTGATCGCGCTTGCGCTCCCGGCCGCAACTACCGAAGAGGGATTCGTAGCCCCGACTATCGATGACACCCACTACCGGGACATCCTGCCCTGGGGCGGGGAATACGGCGTCCTCCTCGAGGGCGGCTTCGGGAAGCAGATGCTGCTGACCATCCTCTCGGTGGTCCTCATCGCCGCCTTCTTCCTCGTCGCCTCGAGGCGGAACCAGCTGGTGCCCGGCAAGCTGCAGTTCCTGGGGGAGTCCGCCTACGGATTCGTCCGGAACTCCATCGGCAAGGACATCATCGGCGGCAAGGAATTCCTGAAGTATGTGCCGTGGCTTTTCACCGCGTTCTTCTTCGTGCTGGTGAACAACATCTTCGGCGCGGTTCCCTTCCTGCAGCTGCCGACGTTCTCCCACCCCGGCAGCGCCTACGGCATCGCCGCCATCTTCTTCTTCCTCTGGGTCGGCATCGGCCTGAAGAGGCACGGTATCCGCTACTTCAAGCTGGCCGTGGTCCCCTCGGGTGTCCCCTGGTACATCCTGCTGATCGTGGTGCCGATCGAGATCATCTCGAACTTCATCGTCCGGCCGGTCACGCACTCGCTCCGACTCTTCGCCACCATGCTCGCGGGCCACCTGATCGTGACCCTCGCGGGTTCGGCCATCGAGTACATGGTCATGACGGGCAACATCCTGCTGCAGGGAACCAGCGTCCTGGTCCTCGTCGGATCCGTCGCGATGTACATGCTCGAAGCACTGATCATGATCCTGCAGGCCTACGTCTTCACGCTGCTGGCCGCGATCTACATCGAAGGCGCACTGCACGCCGACGCCCACTGATTCACACATGTCTTCCCCGTCGGGGATGATCCCAAACAACCTGTCGCATCAAGGCGGCATCTTGAAAGGAACACAATGGAAGTACAGGGTAGCCTCAACCTCGTTGGATACGGTCTCTCCGCAATCGGCGGTGGTATCGGTGTGGGTCTCGTCTTCGCGGCCTACATCAATGGCGTGGCTCGCCAGCCTGAGGCACAGCGTGTCCTCCAGCCCATCGCCTTCCTCGGCCTGGCACTGACCGAAGCCCTCGCGATCCTGGGCCTCGTCTTCGCCTTCGTCATCGGCGCCTGACACAGCCGTCCTGACCGACCGAAGACCAGTTGAAGAAAGACGGGTGAAAAATGCTTAACGCAGCGATTATGGCGGCGGAAGAGGGCTCCAATCCTCTGATCCCGAACCTATGGGAACTGCTGGTGACCGTTGTCGGCTTCGCCGTCCTGCTGTTCATCGTCTTCAAGTACGTCATGCCGGCGTTCGAGAAGACGTTCGCAGAGCGCACCGAGGCGATCGAAGGCGGTATCGCCAAGGCGGAGGCCGCACAGGCCGAAGCCAACGCGGCCCTCGACGAGTACAAGCAGCAGCTTGTCGACGCACGCACCGAGGCCAACCGCATCCGTGAGGAAGCACGTGCCGAAGGTGCGCAGATCCTCGCGGACCTGAAGGAGAAGGCGGCTGCGGAGTCGGCTCGTATCACCGAGCAGGCCCACGTCCAGATCGAGGCCGAGCGCCAGGCCGCCGTGGTCTCGCTCCGCGCCGAGGTCGGCACGCTGGCGACCGATCTGGCGAGCCGTATCGTCGGTGAATCCCTCGCCGACGACGCCCGCTCCGGGCGCGTCGTCGATCGCTTCCTCGCCGACCTCGAGACCTCGTCGAGCGCAGGTGCATCGCAGTAATGGCCGGAGTATCGAGCGTCTCCCTGGCAACGGTCCGTGAAGGACTCGAGTCCCGCCTGGCGGGCGCGAACCTCGCGCTGGCCGAGGACCTGTTCGGCGTCCTGGCGATCCTTGACAGCAACGCAGGCCTCCGCCGGGCGCTGACGGATCCGTCCCGCACCGGGAAGGACAAGGCCGTGCTCGTCGATCAGCTGATCGCCGGACGCGTGTCCCCGGAGGCGGCCGGTGTCGTGCGCGACCTCGTCGGTGAGCGCTGGGCCAATGCCCGTGACATCGGTGATGCGCTGGAGACCCTGGCGGCCACCGTGGTGATCTCGGTCGCCGAGCAGGGAAGCGGCGTCGAGGGTCTGGAGCAACTCGAGAACGAGCTGTACTCCTTCATCCAGGTCGTCGCTTCGGACCACGCCCTGCAGAGGGCGCTCTCCGAGGCGCAGGCGTCGTCGGAGTCGAAGGTCACCCTCGGCCTGAAGCTCGTGCCGTCGGCAGGGCCTGCGAGCCGCCTGCTCATCACGCAGGCCGTCCGGTCGCCGCGCGGACTCAAGCCCGCTGCGCTGGTCGAGCGGTTCCTGGAACTGGTCGCGGCGCGTCAGCAGCGCTGGATCGCCGATGTCAGCGTCACCCGTCCGCTGTCGGCGAGCCAGTTCGAGCGCCTCGAGGCAGGGCTCAATGCCATGTACGGCCGCCAGTTGAAGGTCAACGTGAAGGTCGATCCGGCCCTCATCGGTGGCGTCCGCGTCAGCGTCGGTGACGAGATGGTCGATTCGACCGTCGTCACACGCCTGTCCGAGCTTCGCCGGAAGCTGGCGGGATAGGCGTTCGCGCCCCGTTCCGTGCCACACACACTGAATCACCCATCGGTCGCCACGCATCCTGCGGTGACCACAACACAGGAGAGCAGGGACTGAGATGGCCGAATTGACCATCAACGCCGAAGACGTCCGTAGTGCGTTGAACGACTTTGCGGCGTCCTACGAGCCCGGGAACGCGGAGCGCGTCGAAGTCGGCCGCGTGACCACCGCCAGCGACGGCATTGCCCGTGTCGAGGGGCTTCCCTCGGTCATGGCCAATGAGCTGCTGCGGTTCGAGGACGGCACGCTCGGACTCGCCCAGAACCTCGACACCCGCGAGATCGGTGTCGTCGTCCTCGGTGACTACAACGGCATCGAAGAAGGCCAGGAAGTGCACCGCACGGGCGAGATCCTCTCGGTTCCCGTGGGCGATGCCTTCCTCGGTCGCGTCGTCGACCCACTGGGTCAGCCCATCGACGACCTCGGCGAGATCGTCTCCGAGGGGCGCCGTGCGCTGGAGACCCAGGCTCCCGGTGTCACGCAGCGCAAGTCGGTACACGAGCCCATGCAGACCGGGCTCAAGGCCATCGACGCCATGATCCCCATCGGTCGCGGGCAGCGCCAGCTGATCATCGGTGACCGCCAGACCGGTAAGACCGCGATCGCGGTGGACACCATCATCAACCAGAAGGCCAACTGGGCCTCCGGTGACGTGAACAAGCAGGTCCGCTGCATCTATGTCGCGATCGGCCAGAAGGCGTCCACCATCGCCGCCGTCCGCCAGACCCTCGAGGACAAGGGCGCCCTGGAGTACACGACCATCGTCGCGTCTCCTGCGTCCGACCCCGCAGGCTTCAAGTACCTCGCGCCCTATGCCGGTTCCGCCATCGGGCAGCACTGGATGTACGGCGGCAAGCACGTCCTCATCGTGTTCGACGACCTGTCCAAGCAGGCCGAGGCCTACCGTGCCGTGTCGCTGCTGCTGCGCCGTCCGCCGGGACGCGAAGCCTACCCGGGCGACGTGTTCTACCTGCACTCCCGTCTGCTCGAGCGCTGTGCCAAGCTCTCCGACGAGCTCGGTGCCGGTTCGATGACGGGTCTCCCGCTCATCGAGACGAAGGCGAACGACGTCTCGGCGTACATCCCGACCAACGTCATCTCGATCACCGACGGCCAGATCTTCCTGCAGTCGGACCTCTTCAACGCCAACCAGCGTCCCGCCGTGGACGTCGGCGTGTCGGTGTCCCGCGTGGGTGGCGCCGCTCAGGTGAAGTCGATGAAGAAGGTCTCGGGCACCTTGAAGCTGGACCTCGCCCAGTACCGCGACATGCAGGCCTTCGCGATGTTCGCGTCGGACCTCGATGCCGCGTCGCGCCAGCAGCTGACGCGTGGTGCACGCCTGATGGAACTGCTCAAGCAGGGCCAGTACTCGCCGATGCCGGTCGAGCAGCAGGTCGTGTCCATCTGGGCCGGCACCAACGGTTACCTGGATGACGTCCCCGTCGAGGACATCAACCGCTTCGAGACGGAGTTCCTGGAGCACCTCGGCCACAAGTCGCAGATCCTCACGACGCTGGCCCAGACGGGCAAGCTCGAGGATTCGACGGCGGAGGAGCTGAAGACGCAGATCACCGACTTCAAGCAGGGCTTCTTCGGTGCCGGGGCCAATGGCTTCGGGGTCGGCAGCGAGCAGCACGAGGCGATCGACGCCGATTCGGTCGAGCAGGAAAAGATCGTCAGGCAGAAGCGCTAGAGGATCTGCTGCCGGGAGGGGCACCGCCCCTCCCGGCCTGCAGGACCCTGGCCTGAACGCTTCCCTCGGGGGGAGCGGAGGAAAGGACAAGAATGGGAGCCCAGATCCGGGTCTACCGCCAGAAGATCGCGTCGACGACGTCCACGCGGAAGATCTTCAAGGCGATGGAGCTGATCGCGACTTCTCGCATCGGCAAGGCACGCACGCGTGTCGCCGCGGCCCTGCCGTACGCCAATGCGATCACCCGCGCCGTGTCGGCCGTGTCGTCGCAGTCGGA
Organism: Arthrobacter sp. CP30; assembly: GCF_053470025.1. Classification (NCBI taxonomy): domain Bacteria; kingdom Bacillati; phylum Actinomycetota; class Actinomycetes; order Micrococcales; family Micrococcaceae; genus Arthrobacter; species Arthrobacter sp. CP30. The sequence continues at coordinate 47,231 of NZ_JBQEMM010000010.1, read as the reverse complement.
AATCGACCACCCCCTCACGACCGAGCGCGGCGAGGTCAGGCGTGCAGCAGTCCTGGTCCTCACGTCCGATCGCGGCCTGGCGGGTTCGTACTCCGCGAGTGCGCTCAAGCAGGCCGAAGGCCTGTTTGAGACACTGCGGAGCGAAGGCAAGGACGTCAAGGCCTACCTGATCGGACGCAAGGCGCAGTCCTACTTCGACTTCCGCGGCCGCGGCTACGAGAAGGTCTGGACGGGGAACACCGATGCTCCCGAGTTCGAGACCGCCCGGGAGGTCGGAGCGGCTCTGCTGTCCTCCTTCCTGGAGGACTACGAGGACGGCGGCGTGGAGGAGATCCACGTGGTCTACACGAAGTTCCGCTCGATGGTGGTGCAGGAGCCGTCGGTCATGCGCCTGCTCCCGCTCGAAGTGGTCGACGAGCAGGTCACGCAGGAGGGCGACCTCCTGCCCCTCTACGAGTACGAGCCCGAGCCCGAGCAGGTGCTCGACGCACTGCTGCCGCGCTACATCGAATCGCGGATCTTCGCGGCGATGCTGCAGGCAGCAGCCAGCGAGCTCGCCGCCCGCCAGCGGGCGATGAAGTCCGCGGGTGACAACGCCACCGAGCTGATCAAGAAGTACACCCGGTTGCGGAACACCGCACGCCAGGCCGAGATCACCCAGGAGCTCTCCGAGATCGTGGCCGGCGCGGACGCGCTGAACGCCTCCTGACATCCTCCCCGCCCGGGCCCCGCAGGGGCGCCGGGTGGCACAGCTAGACTTAGTTCCACGCCATCTACGTAAATGAAGTGAGAGAGATGACTGCCCAGACTGTTGAACACGGTACGGACTCAGTTGCCCCCGGCGCCACCGGCCGTATTGCACGTGTCATCGGCCCGGTTGTCGACGTCGAGTTCCCGGCCGACGCAATCCCCGCAATGTACAACGCCCTCACCACCGAGATCACGCTCAACGGTGAGACCCGCCTGATCACCTTCGAGACGTCGCAGCACCTCGGCGACAACCTCGTGCGTGCCATCTCGCTGCAGGCGACCGACGGACTCGTCCGCGGCACCGTGGTGCAGGACACCGGCGCGGCGATCTCCGTGCCGGTGGGCGACGGCGTCAAGGGCCACATCTTCAACGTCCTGGGCAAGCCGCTCGACGTCGAGGAATCGGCGCTCGAGATCACCGAGCGCTGGCCCATCCACCGCAAGGCGCCGAGCTTCGCGTCCCTCGAGGGCTCCACGGAGATGCTCGAGACCGGTATCAAGGTCATCGACCTGCTCACCCCGTACATCAAGGGTGGCAAGATCGGTCTCTTCGGCGGTGCCGGTGTCGGCAAGACCGTCCTCATCCAGGAGATGATCACGCGTGTCGCCAGGAACTTCGGTGGCACCTCGGTCTTCGCCGGTGTCGGCGAGCGCACCCGTGAGGGCAACGACCTCTGGGTCGAGATGGAGGAGGCGGGCGTCCTCAAGGACACCGCCCTCGTGTTCGGCCAGATGGACGAGCCGCCCGGAACGCGCCTTCGCGTGGCACTGTCCGCACTGACCATGGCGGAGTACTTCCGCGATGTGCAGAACCAGGACGTGCTGCTCTTCATCGACAACATCTTCCGCTTCACCCAGGCGGGCTCCGAGGTCTCGACCCTGCTGGGTCGCATGCCGTCGGCCGTGGGGTACCAGCCGAACCTCGCCGACGAGATGGGTCTCCTGCAGGAGCGCATCACCTCGACGAAGGGTCACTCGATCACGTCGATGCAGGCCATCTACGTGCCCGCGGACGACTACACCGACCCGGCGCCGGCGACCACCTTCGCGCACCTCGATGCGACCACCGAGCTCTCCCGCGAGATCGCGTCCCGTGGCCTCTACCCGGCCGTGGACCCGCTCGCGTCGACCTCACGCATCCTGGACCCGCAGTACATCGGCCACGACCACTACAACACGGCCGTCCGCGTCAAGCAGATCCTCCAGAAGAACAAGGAACTGCAGGACATTATCGCGATCCTCGGTATCGACGAGCTCAGCGAGGAGGACAAGGTGATCGTCGCGCGAGCACGCCGCATTCAGCAGTTCCTCTCGCAGAACACCTACACCGCCAAGCAGTTCACCGGTGTCGAGGGTTCGACCGTCTCCATCAAGGACACCATCGAAGGCTTCTCGGCCATCTGCAACGGCGACCTCGACCACATCGCGGAGCAGGCGTTCTTCAACGTCGGCGGCCTCGACGACGTCGAGCGCCAGTGGGCCAAGATCCAAGAGCAGACCGGTAAGTAGCGCCGATGGCGACACACGGCGAACTCGAGGTCGAAATCGTCGCGGCCGACCACTTCGTGTGGTCGGGCGCGGCGCGCACGGTCAACGCCCGCACCGCGAACGGCCAGATCGGCATCCTGCCGGGCCACGCACCCATCCTGGCGATCCTCGAGGCAGGCGAACTGTCCGTGGAGCCTGTCAACGGTGAGCGCCTCGTGGTCGGGGTCGACGGCGGCTTCTTCTCGGTCGACTCCAACCGGGTCGTGATCGTGGCGGACAACGCCAGGGTCGGCGGTTCGGTGACTCCGGAATCCGCCTAGGATCCCGAGCGTGGAGGCTCTGGGTGTGACGTTCATCTGCCTTGCGGTCCTGTTCGGCCTGCTCGTGCTCGTGATCGGTGCGTTCCTCCTCCGCCGCTATCAGCTCAACCGTGCCCTCGGCACCTTCGACGCCTCCATCCGCCTCCCTCCCCAGGGCTGGCGGGTGGGGGTTTGTCGTTATACGGACAAGCACCTGGAGTGGCTCAGCCTCCTGTCGCTGAGCCCCCTGGCACGCTTCCGCTTCCTGCGCAGCTCCCTCGAGGTCGAGGGATGGCGCCCGCCCACCGAGGCCGAGCGCGTGCGCGTGCAGCCCGGAGCGATCATCGTGCACCTGGCCTACGAGGGCGAGTCCTTCGATCTGGCGATGAAGTACGACGTGTACGCGGGCCTCTCCTCCTGGATCGAGGCCGGCCCGGTCATCGGTATCGGCACCTGGCGCTGACCGCGGCTCACCGGCACCTGGCGCTGACCGCGCGGCTCACCGGCGTCGTCGGTCGCGGCGCGGAGGGCTCGACCGTCAGACCTCGAGCGGCCTGATCCACGCTCCGTTGCGCAGGACGCCCTTCAGTTCCAGGTCCTCGGTGACCACCAGCGCGTCGGCACGCAGGCCACTCCGGAGGCTCCCGACCTCGTCGGCGAGACCCAGGACCCCCGCCGGAACCGCCGTCGCCGAGCGGACCGCGTCCACGAGCCCCACGCCGGCCTGCACCGTGCAGCGCAGGACGTCGAGGAGGCTGCCCGCACCCCCGGCCAGCGCCCCCGTCGCCGTCAGCACCGCCGATCCGCCGATCACGCTCACCTCGCTGCGACCCAGTCGGTAGGCACCCGAGGTGCGGCCGGCGGCCGACGTCGAGTCGCTGACGAGACAGATGTTCTCGCAGCCCGCGATGGTGAAGGCCATCCGCACTGTCTCGGCGTGCAGGTGCACGTTGTCCGCGATCAGTTCGACGGCGATCTCCCCTGCACGGGCGCGCTGCAGGAGGAGCGGGACAGGACCGGGCGACCGGTGGTGGATGCCCGGCATCGCGTTGAACAGGTGGGTTGCCGTCGGCCTCCCGCTGAAGCCGGCGAAGCCCGTCGAGGCGAGCTCCTCGTTGATGAGGTCCAGCGCGGCCGCCGTCTCCTCGGTCGAGCTGTCGGTGTGCCCGATCGACGGGATCACGCCGTGCATCACCAGCTCGTAGACGAGCACGTCGCTGCCCGGCAGCTCCGGGGCATAGGTCATGGAGGCCAGCCGGCCACGCCCCGCGGTGACGAGCCGGGCGACATCCTCCTGCGTGGGCAGGAGGAGGAAGGCCGGATCGTGCGCTCCGTGGCGCTCCTTCGAGAGGAACGGGCCCTCGGCGTGGATACCGGCGACGAGGCCGGCCTCGGCCGCATCCGCGAGGCGGGCGAAGGCGGCCTCGAGCTCGTCGAGCGGTGCGGCGCACGTGCTGGCCAGGACCGTCGTCGAGCCACTGCGGTGCAGGTGGGCGGCCGCGGCCTCGATGTCCGCCGCCGACCCCGACGTGAAGTCCCCGCCGCCCGCGCCGTGGCAGTGCAGGTCGACGAGTCCCGGGAGGATCAGGTGGTCCTCCGGGAGGCGCGATCCTGCGGGATGCCCGTCCGCCGGGCCCACCCGGGTGATGCGCGAGCCGTCCCAGCGCAGCACGCCGTCGTCGATGATCCCCGCGTCGGTCACGAGTCGTCCGGACAGGGCATCGGAGGTTCCGTGGGGAAGGGCCATGGTCCGATTCTAGGCAGTCGCCCTTCCCGGCACCGGGGGCAGGAAAGGCTCCGTAGGGTGCGAAGCCGCGCGGGTACCGCCGGGCGGCTAGAAGAGGCGTGCGGCGCTGTCGTCCACGCCGCGCATGGCGTCGTAGTCCAGAGTGAGGCAGTCGATCCCGCGGTCGGTGGCGAGGACGCGGGCCTGCGGCTTGATCTGCTGGGCCGCGAAGACGCCGCGGACCGGCGCCATGATGGGATCCCGGTTCAGCAGTTCGAGGTACCGCGTGAGCTGCTCGACGCCGTCGATGTCGCCGCGCCGCTTGAGCTCGATGGCGACGGTCCGCCCGGCGGAATCCCGCGCGAGGATGTCGACCGGGCCGATGGCCGTCATGTACTCGCGGCGGATCAGCGTGAACCCGGCACCGAGGAGTTCGATCTGCTCGGCGAGGAGGCGCTGGAGGTCGGCCTCGACGCCGTCCTTGACGAGGCCGGGATCGACGCCGAGGTCGTGGGAGGAGTCGTGGAGCTGCTCACGGATGCTGATGACGAGCCTGTCGTCGCTCTTGCCGTGCTGGACGGTCCAGACCTCGGTGATGCCCTCGGCGCGGTCGGCGTCGTCCGGAGCCGTCACGCGCAGCGTCGCGGGCGGGCTCATCCAGTTCAACGGCTTGTAGGAGCCGCCGTCCGAGTGCACCAGGACGGAGCCGTCGGACTTCACCACGAGGAGTCGCGTGGCCAGGGGGAGGTGGGCGCGAAGGCGGCCGACGTAGTCGACGGAGCAGCGGGCTATGACAAGACGCACGACGAAGACTCTACCGTCCGGAGCGCCGTGGCCCCCGCAGGGCCGGAGCGGGCGGGTACGGTCCGGATGGCAGACTGGGAGGGTGCCCCGTTCCAACCGACCGAACCGCCCGCGCGGGTCCTCCCGGCCCAAGTGGGCCGCCCCGCCGGAGCTGGACCTCGAACGTGCCCGGGCGGGCCTGCCCCAGCGCGAGTCGGCGCCCGACGGCGACTGGTCCGTCCGGCGGATCACGGAGCGGAACGCCGCGAAGACCTACACGTGCCCGGGCTGCAACTCGTTCATCCTGCCCGGGATCGCCCACCTCGTGGTCTGGCGGGAGGACTCGTTCTTCGGGACCGAGGCAGCCCTGGCCGACCGCCGCCACTGGCACGTCCGGTGCTGGCAGACGCGCAGCTTCCGGTACTGAGGCGCCCGCCCCGGCCCCGGATCCGTGACGGGCGGCGACGGTCCGCGCCCGCCTAGACTGGACGGATGGCCAGCAGCGACACTCCCGAGTACACCTTCACGACGAGCGGTGCGGAGATCGAGATCCGGGCCTCGACGGTCCTGCCCGCCGATCGCCGGAACATCGAGCTGCGGACGGCAGACGGGCTCACGCTGGTGGGAGAATACGCCGCTCCTGCCGGGGGCCGGGCACCGAAAGCCACGCTCGTCACCCTGCACCCCCTGCCGACGCACGGCGGCTTCATGGACTCGCACGTCTACAGGAAGGCGTCCTTCCGCCTCCCGGCCCTCGCGGACATCGCCGTCCTGCGGTTCAACACCCGCGGTACCTGCTCGCCGAGGGGCTGCAGCGACGGAGCGTTCGACGGCGGGGACGGCGAGCGGCTCGACCTCCAGGCCGCCGTCGACTGGGCCGTCGCCGAGGGCCTGCACCATATCTGGCTCGTCGGCTGGTCTTTCGGCACCGAGCTGTGCCTCAAGTACGGGGCGCAGGATCCGGTGGCTGAGCTCATCGAGGGCGCCATCCTGCTCTCCCCTCCGCTGCACCGCGCCGGCGACGCCGATCTCGACACCTGGGCCGCGAGCGGGCTGCCGCTGAAGGTCCTCGTCCCCGAGTTCGACGACTACCTCGTGCCCGAGGACGCCGCGGTACGGTTCGCCCGGGTACCGCAGGCGGACGTCACGGGTATCGACGGCGCCAAGCACCTGTGGGTGGGGGAGAAGTACGCGGCCCGCGCGCTCGACGAGATCGTCGCCGTCGTGCGTCCGGACGTAGCCGTTCCGCTGCCGGCCAGGTGGACGGGGCCGGCCGCCGTCGCGCCCTCGCCCGTCATCTCCCGCTGACCAGAGCCCGACCGGCCCGCCGGCCGATCGGTCGCTGCTACTGGCTGTCCTGCCGCGCGATGAAGACCTCCTTGAGGAGCAGCATGACGGCCGCGGCGGTGGGGATGGCGATCAGGGCGCCGAGCACGCCCAGGAGGCTTCCGCCGGCGATGACCGCGATGACCGCGACGGCACCCGGGACCGCGACGGCGCGCTGCATGATGCGGGGCGAGATGAAGTAGGCCTCGAACTGGAGGTAGGCGATGTAGGGGATGGCGAACAGCAGGGCCGTGTGCCAGCCGACGGTCAGGGCGATCAGGCTCACGAGGACCGCGGCGATGGTCCCGCCGACCAGCGGAATGAAGGCCAGGAGCGCGACGACGAAGGCGAGGAGGACCGAGAAGGGGACGTCCGCGATGGACATCACGATGAAGGCGAAGGTCCCGTTGAGGAGGGCGACGCAGGCCTGTCCGATCACGTACATGCCGACGCTGCGCGTGATCTCCTCGGACAGCACCTCGACCCGCGGCCTGCGCGACCTCGGAGCCAGGCGGTACGCCCATTTCTTCATCCCGGGCAGCGAGGCGAGGAAGTAGAGCGCGAGGACGAGGACCACGAGGGTGCCGAAGAGTCCGTTGAGGATGACCGACCCGACGCCCAGTACCCCACCGAAGATCCCGCCGACGGCTTCGCTGTTCGCGAAGAACCGGTCGATCTCGGAGCTGACGCGGTCGCGCAGCTGGAACTGGGCGTCGAGGGTGGTGAAGAACTCCGAGCTGAGGAAGTCGTCGGCGTAGCCCGGCGCGCGGTCCACGATCTGCGAGGTCTGGCTGACGATCGTCGGGATCAGGAGCGCGAAGAAGCCGGCGACGATCCCCACGAGGATCGAGAGGGCCACCGCGATTCCTGCGGGACGCGGGACGTGCTTCGTCTCGAGCCAGCGGACGATCGGGTCCAGCCCCAGGGCGATGAACAGCGCGGCGCCGATCCAGACGAGCAGCTCGCCCACGTTGGTGATGATGAAGAAGGCCAGCAGGGCGAGACCGACGCCGACGCTCATCATGAAGCCGAAGTGGATGGGGTGGGAGCGCATGCTGCGGGGATACGCACCGCCGAACTTGAGCCGCTCGTCGCTCAGGGCCACGTCGGGGTCGACGGCGACGGGACCGCGGTCGACCTCCGGCGGGAACTCGAAGCGCGGACGGGGTTGCGCCGAAGGCAGTGACCGGCGGGCGAGGGAGAACAGCGAGCGCAGGGTGGACGGCGGGGCGGTCGGGGTCGCGGGCCGCTCCGCGGTGGGCGATGCCTCGACGCCGGTGGCGACGGACTCGGGCCGTGGAAGCGGCTGATCGAGTGGGACGTCCTGGTGGTCTGTCAACGAAGAGCTCTGCTTTCACGTGAGCGGTGCCTCCACCGCGGTCTAGCGAAACCCTAACAGTCGGGCATCGCCGCGGAGGTGCTTGACGCGGACACCGCAGCCGGGCCGAGCGAGCATCCCGCGGGGTGAGGCACCGCACATGCCCGGCGGACCCGGACAGAACTTCGTTACCATTGGGTGATCATTCCTGAGCAGGTCACGGGCTGCATGCCGGACCGCCAGAGCGGAGGGGGCCACGTGGTCCGCCGTAACGGACGACGATAGGCAATCAGTGCGCGTGAAGACAGCAGTTCCGATCATCGTGGCAGGGCTCCTGCTGATGCTCCTGGGCATCGGGCAGCGGACGGTGTGGGCACCCGCGGAGACCGTGACGGCGAGCGTCGCGCAGGATGCGCAAGCCGCCCCGGTCACGGTGATCGAGCCGGGTGCACGCGGAAGCGCCGACGGAGCCGTCGAGGTGACGGTGACCGCGGACGGTCCGTTCACGCTCGCGGTCGGCAGGACGTCCGACGTCGAGGCGTGGGTGGGCGAGGCGGCCCACCTGGAGGTCACCGGCGTCAGTGAGGACACCCTGTCCAGCGAGCGGATCGACGGCGAGGAGACGGTGCCCGATCCGAGCGGGAGCGACCTGTGGATCAGCGAGGAGCCCGGGGACGGGACCCTGACCTACCGCTGGAGCGAGCCCCTCGAGGGTGACTGGTCGATCCTCCTCGCGGCGGACGGTGAGGCACCTGCACCTACCGAGGTGTCCGTCACGCGCCCCAATGACCGATCCACGCCCTTCGCCCTGCCCCTGATCATCGGCGGTGCGCTCGTCGTCGTGCTCGGAATCGCCCTGCTCTTCATCGCGCCGCGTTCCGACCGGAGCGGAGGTTCGCGAGGCAACGGCCGCGAGCCCGTCGAGGGGACGAGGGCCTACGCGCGACGCCACGGACAGGCCGGGGTGAAGGGCGCCGCCCCGTTCGCCGCCGCACCCACTGCCGTCGTCGTCGCGGGCCTTGTCGGCGCCGGATCGTTCCTGGGGATCGCCCCTGGCGTGGCGACGACGTCGCCGTCGGCCCCGTCCGGCGCGTCGAGCAGTCCCTCCGCCTCTGCCGCTCCCTCCGCCTCGGCCTCCGCCTCTCCCTCGGCCTCGGCCGAGCCGACGTCCGTCCAGGGCGGCGCACCCTCGGCCGGAAGTGACGCGAGTGGACCCCCGGTCGTGCTCGAGAGCCAGCTGGAGCGCATCCTCGGCTCGGTCGCCTCGACCGTCGCGGACGCCGACGCCGCATCCGATGCCGACCGCCTGGAGCCCCGTGTCGCAGGAGCCGCGCTGGAGCTCCGCACCGCCTCCTACGCAGTGGCAGCGAAGGACGCCAAGGCGACGGCGCCCGTCCCGGTCGCCGATGCTCCGCTGCTGCTCCAGATGATCCCGACCGGTACGGAATGGCCGCGGACCGTCGTCGCGCTGACGCAGGGTGACGACAACCCGGTGCCGCAGGCGCTCCTGCTGGTGCAGGAGACACCCCGGGACAACTACCGGCTGATGTCCGCGGTGCAGATGCTCCCGGGCAGCACCTTCCCCTCGGCACCTGCGCCCGGAGCCACCGGGTCCGTCCCCCTGGACACTGCAGGGGCGCTCGCCACGGCTCCGCAGGCCGCCGTCGACGCCATCGCCGATTTCCTCACGAAGCCCTCGGGAGCCAACGCCGAGACATTCGAGGAGAATTCCTTCGCCGAGGCCATCACGGAGTTCCAGTCCGGCGTCGTCGCGGACCCGGGCAACAAGGCCGCCAAGATCACCTTCACGCACGCCGCGGAGGAGGACGGGACCCATGCCCTCCTGACCGGAGACGGCGGTGCGATGGTCTTCGGATATCTCACCCACACCTACACCAGTCTTCCGAAGGGCAAGGGTGACACGATCGACCTCAAGGGGACCGTGTACCAGGCCCTCACCGGGAAGGCCGTCAGCACCAAGGGGATCGACGTCAACTACGGCGAGGCGGTCATGATGTACGTACCCCCGGCCGGCAGTGATGACAAGATCCGTGTCATCGGTGCCGCGCAGCAGCTGGTATCCGCCACCCTGCGCTGACGCACCCCGAGCCCGTAGAACCATCCACCACCAGCAGTCCGCCAGAGAGAGGCAGAGCATTGTCCACACCAGCACAGCGGGGCGGAATGCCGCCGTCGAGCATGAACCTGCGGGGAGCGGTGGACCTGTCCGCCCTGAAGGCGCGCGCGGATGCGGCGGCACGACCCGCCCCGGCACGTCCTGCGTCCGACGCCCCGAGTCCCTATGTGGTCGAGGTGACGGAGCAGACCTTCCCGCAGCTCGTGCAGCTCTCGTCCCAGGTGCCCGTCGTCGTGAACCTCCGCGCCACCTGGAGCGACCAGTCCAACCAGGTCACCGCGGTGCTCGAGGCGGCGACCGTGGCGGCCGACGGCACCATGCTGCTCGCGAACGTCGATCTGCAGGCGCAGCCGCAGATCGCCCAGGCCTTCCAGGCGCAGGGCGCACCGACCGTCGTCGCCGTGGTCAAGGGCCAGCCGGTCCCGCTGTTCGAGGGCGCACTGCCCGAACAGCAGATCCTCGCCTACCTCGACGAGCTGATGAAGGTCGCCGAAGCGAACGGGGTGACCGGTAGCCTCAACGACGGCTCACAGCCTGCACCGGCCGAGGCCGAGGAGCCGCCGCTGCCACCACTGCACCAGGAGGCCTTCGACGCGATCGAGGAGGGCGACTACCCGACGGCGGCAGCGGCCTACCGCCGCGCGCTCGCGGAGCAGCCCGCGGACGCCGATGCCAAGGCCGGGCTAGCGCAGGTCGAGCTGATGCAGCGCGTGCAGCATCTCGACGCCGCGGACGTGCGCCGGCGCGGGGCGGACAGTCCCGACGACGTGCAGGCCCAGCTCGCGGTCGCCGACCTGGACCTGACGGGCGGGCACGTCGAGGACGCATTGCAGCGCGTGATCACCTTCATCGGCCGGACCCCTGGCGAGGACAGGGAGACCGCACGCAAGCGGCTCCTCGACCTGTTCGACGTCGTGGGCGTGACCGACCCGCGCGTCGTCAAGGCCCGGGGTGCCCTCGCGCGCGCCCTCTTCTAGCACCCGACCACATTTGCCGAGACCTCCCGCGAAGGACGCCATGACCCACGCCGCCACGCCGACCGGCACCGCCGGCCTCTTCGATCCCATCACCCTCCGATCGCTCGAGCTTCCGCATCGGGGCTGGGTCGCGGCCATGTGCCAGTACTCGTGCGACCCCGCGGTCGCCCCCGGTGTCCCCACCGACTGGCACCTCGTCCACCTCGGCCAGTTCGCCACCGGCGGCGCCGCCCTGATCATCACGGAGGCGGCCGCCGTCAGCCACGAGGGCATGATCAGCCCGCGCGACGCCGGGATCTGGACGCAGGAGCAGGCCGATGCGTGGCGCAGGATCAACGACTTCGTCCACGAGCACAGCGCCGTGGGGACGAAGACGGCCATCCAGCTGGCCCACGCGGGGCGCAAGGCGTCCACCTACTGGCCCTTCAGCGGCAGGCGCAACTCGGTTCCCGCGGCCGAGGGCGGCTGGGAGACCGTCGGCCCGACCGACGAGGCGTTCGGGTCGTACGCCGCGCCCCGGGCGATGACCGAGGAGGACATCGCGAAGGTCATCGCCGACTTCGGCGCCGCGGCGGTGCGGGCCGTCGATGCAGGCTTCGACACCATGGAGATCCACGCGGCCCACGGCTACCTACTGCACCAGTTCCTCTCGCCCCTGGTCAACACCCGGACGGACGGGTGGGGTGGATCGGAAGAGGCCCGCTTCCGTCTGACGCTCGAGGTGGTCCGCGAGGTGCGGCGGGTCATCCCGGAGACCATGCCGCTGCTGCTGCGCATCTCGGCCTCCGACTGGAGCGACGGCGGGATCGACGGTGCGGTCTCGGCGAGGCTCGCGAAGCGTGCGGCGGAGGAGGGCGTGGACTTCGTCGACGTTTCCTCGGGCGGCGCGGTCCCGGCAGCCACGATCCCCGTCGGGCCGGGCTACCAGGTGGCGCTGGCCGAAGAGGTACGCGGCTCCGGTGTCCCCACCGGTGCCGTCGGACTGATCAGCGACGCGCGCCAGGCGGACGCCGTCGTCCGCGAGGACCGTGCCGACGTCGTGCTGATCGCGCGGGCGGCATTGCGTGATCCGCACTGGTGGATGCGTGCGGCCCACGAGCTGGGCCACGAGCTCGTGCCCGCGCCGCAGTACGAGCGGGCCGGAGCGTTCTGACCCGGCGCCCCGGCAGCGGAACCGGGTCCGCTTCTCCTCCTTTGGGATGACGAGTGGGCCGCGCACGCGTTGCTAGCGTGGATCCATGAGCTCCCTCGTGCCTCCTCCGTCCGATGAGAACAATCCCGAGGCGAAGGCCGGCACAGCGGCGCTGAGCATCCGCGGTCTCGCCAAGCGGTTCGGCGAGAAGATCGCCGTCAACGGTGTCGACCTCGAGGTCCCGTCCGGTTCCTTCTACGGGCTGGTGGGCCCCAACGGCGCCGGCAAGACCACGACGCTTTCGATGGCGACCGGCCTCCTCCGTCCGGACTACGGGCAGGCGCTCGTCCACGGCGTGGACGTCTGGGGCCAGCCGCTCGAGGCGAAGAAGCTGATGGGCATCCTGCCCGACGGCGTCCGCCTGTTCGACCGGCTCACGGGAGAACAGCTCGTGACCTACGCCGGCCTCCTGCGGGGGATGGACCGGGACACCGTGGTCGAGCGGACGGGTGACCTCCTGCGGGCGCTCGACCTCACACAGGATGCCGGGACGCTGGTGGTCGACTACTCCGCCGGCATGACGAAGAAGATCGCCCTCGCCTCCGCGCTGATCCATGCGCCGAAGCTCCTCGTCCTCGACGAACCCTTCGAATCCGTCGATCCGGTGTCTGCGGCGAACATCCGCGACATACTCAGCGGGTACGTGCGGTCCGGCGGGTCCGTGATCGTCTCGAGCCACGTGATGGATCTGGTGCAGCGCATGTGCGATCACGTCGCGGTCATCGCCGCCGGGACGGTGCTCGCGGCCGGGACGATCGACGAGGTCCGGGGAGACGGCTCCCTCGAGGACCGTTTCGTGGAACTCGTCGGCGGGCGTACGACGTCGGAAGGCCTGTCATGGTTGCGGACCTCCTGAGACTGAAGCTCCTCCTGCTGCGCAACTCCTTCCGACGCAGCACCGCTCAGCTCGTCGGGGTGATCCTCGGCGGACTGTACGGCCTCGGTATCCTCGGCTTCATCGTCGTCGGCCTGGTGCTCCTCGGCTCGGCCGACCTCGAGCTCATCCGCACCATCCTGGTGATCGGCGGTTCGGCGACAGTTCTCGGCTGGATCATCATCCCGATCGCCGCGACCGGCATCGACATGACGCTGGACCCCGCGCGATTCGTCACGTTCGCCATCCCGATGCGCCAACTCCTCGCCGGGCTGGTGCTCGGTGGCGTGGCCGGGATCCCCGGCATCATCACGCTCATCGCGAGCCTCGCGCAGGTGCTGACCTGGATCCGCTACCCCGCAGCGGCGGCCATGGCGCTGGTCTGTGCGCTGATCGCCGTCCTGCTCTGCGTGGTGGCGTCCCGACTCGTGACGACGGCGGTGTCCTCGATGACCGGGTCCCGGCGTTTTAAGGACGTCAACGGGATCGTCGCCTTCATCCCGCTGCTCTTCCTCGGGCCCATCATCGGTGGCGTGACCGCAGGGTTCCAGAACTCGCCCGGCTTCGCCGCGAAGCTCGCCGATGTGCTGGCCTGGACCCCGCTCGGCGCCCTGTGGGCAGCGCCGGCGGACGTCGCCGCCGGCGCTCCGGGACTCGGCGTCGTCCGGCTCCTCATCGGAGCCGGCACGCTGGCGTTGTTCGTCCTCCTGTGGAGCCGCAGCCTCAGCCACGCCCTGGTGACGCCGCCGTACAACGCGGTCGCCAAACGGGCCGGCGGCAACCTCGGGTTCCTCGGGCGATTCCCGGCGACGCCGGCGGGCGCCGTGGCAGCGCGGGCGCTGACGTACTGGTTCAGGGACCCCCGGTACTTCGCGTCCCTGGTGGTGATCCCGTTCATCGCCGTTCTGCTCTTCTTCTCCGGCGGGACGACCGGAGGCGCGTTCGCCTTCCTCGGGCCCATCACGGCGTTCCTGATGGCCTGGTCCATCTCCGCCGACATCTCCTACGACAACACAGCGTTCAGCCTGCATCTCTCCACCGGTGTCCGCGGGCGTGACGACCGCCTGGGCAGGGCAGTGGCGCTGCTGGTGTTCGCGGTGCCGATCACGCTGGTCTTCACGGTCGTTCCGCTCGTGATCGCGGGACGGATCGGCGATCTGCCGGCGATGCTCGGACTCTCGCTGGGACTGCTCCTCACGGGGGCGGGACTGTCCAGCATCGTCTCCGCGAGGTACACCTACAACGTGCCGTTGCCGGGGGAGAGCGCCTTCAAGACGCCGCCCGGGACCAACTTCATGATGTTCGCGGTGCAGTTCATCGGCTGGTTCGTGATGCTCGTGCTGGCGCTGCCGGAGATCGTCCTCGCGATCGTGTACCTCGTCAGCGGCGATGCCCTGTTCGGGTGGCTCGCGCTGGCGGTAGGGGTGGTGCTGGGCGGTGTGCTGCTCGTGGTCGGTCTACGGGTCGGCGGCCGCTGGTACGACCGGCGTGCTCCTGAGCTGCTGCTGGCGGTGTCGGCGAACCGTTGAGTGCTCGTCGCCGATGTTGGTGACGTTGCTGTTGCTGTTGCTGACGTTGCTGACGTTGCTGTTGCTGTTGCTGACGTTGCTGACGTTGCTGACGTTGCTGTTGCTGTTGCTGACGTTGCTGACGTTGCTGTTGGCACGCGGCTCCAGAGGCTCCCCGGTCTCCGGCTGGCGCCGGTTGTGCATAACGGAGGGGTGGAAAAGCGCCACGCTATGCTGTTGGGCATTCGAGTGCCGGGCGAGTGCGATGGAGGAGTCCCGTGGTCTTTGTTCGTACGGACGGCCAGAGACTCGGGCGTGTAGCTGCGGCGCTGGCCGGCGGTGCTGTGGCGGTCATGCTGCTGTCCGGTTGTCAGGGCGACACCGAGCCGACTCCCACGGCGGCTCCTTCCGCGCCGCAGGCCTCAGCCTCGGCAACCACGACGGGTGACGTACCCACCGCTTCACCGACCGCCGTGGCGACGCCTCGGCCTTCTCCTGCCTCGTCCGCCGGCCCCGCGACCAATCTGCCGGTTCCAGTCAAACCGGCACTTGCCGATGAGAACACGGCAGCGGGCCTCGAGGCCTTCACCAAGTACTGGTTCGAGCTGTTGAGCTACTCCTACTTAACGAACGAGTGGAGTCATTTCGATCGCGAGACTGACCCCGCATGTCGAACTTGCACGAGCATAAGGTCAGCGGTAAACGAGCTTTACGATCAAGGACGATGGTTAAGCGGAGCGGAAGTTACCGTGTCGTCTTTTAATACGACTTTCGAGTTGACGACCAGCGGATCGATTACTGCGTACGTCGAGAATCAACAATCAGAGATCACCTACTTCGACAAGGATGGGACGGTTGCTCGTTCTGTTCCCGCTCAGAACCCGCCAGCCTTCGACGTGGTTAATGCTGTATTCGATCAGGGCAGCTGGTTGATGCTCGACTACGGCGCTCCGGAGGGTACGGAGTAGTGAAGAGAATCTCAGCAGAGACAGCGATACTTTCATTTGCTTTCATATCCGTCTTTCTCGCTCTGGCGCCAGCGGTAGCGTCTGACGCAGAGCCTTTCCCGATTGTAGAGACTTCAGGTAACAATTTTACGGGAACCAACCATTCGAAGACTGTCAAGCCCGGTGCGCCGAAGGTGGCGAGTCTGCCGGCCGACGTAGGCGAGCCGAAACTTGTTGCTTTGCCCCAAAGCACCGGAATCGAGTACATATACGAGCGTGCTTGTACCGCCGCGACCGGCGACGCCTTGAATCCTGCTACCTGCCCCACGATGAATGCTCAGTGCGACGCTCAAGAGGGCGGCGTGCTCGTGAACTGGATCGAGGTCAACAGCAACGTGCAGCCTGCATCGCAGACGCCGACCGGACGCTCGTCGTGCATGTATCCCGGCGCGCCTCCTGAGCCTCCGGTCGAAGGAACGGCGGCTCCCGCGGCCGAGGAGGCACCGATCGTCATCACGCTCGAGGAGTTCCAGAAGCAGCCTGTCGTCGCTGCGACGATCATCTCGCAGCCCCTGAACTTCGGACTGAAGAACGCCCATTCCAACATCTATGCCGAGGCTACCGAGCAGGAGTTCATCTTCGACTTCCAGGAGGCGACCATCGTGCTCAAAGCCCGGCCCGTCTCGTACGAATGGTCCTACGGCGACGGAACAAGCCTGACGACCTCGGTCCCCGGTGGGCCGGTTGAAGGCGATGCTTTCGATACCCAGACCCCGACGAGTCACCAGTATGCGGAGACCGGCGACTTCCAACTCACGCTGACCACATTGTTCGCGGGGGACTACTCGGTGGACGGCGGTCCTTTCCAGCCCGTGGCGGGCGAAGCCGCCGTGGTCTCGGAGCCGCACCTGATGAGCATCTGGCGCACACAGGGCAACAGTGTGAGCGAGAACTGCATCGAGAACCCCATCGGGATCGGCTGCGAGGCCCCGATCCGCTGATATCGACTGACGGATTCAGGCGAGAAGAGGATCGACCGCGTCGACGTACGTGTTGTTGGCGGGCGAGTGCGCCGTCACTGTTCCTGCCTCGTCCTGCGAGTAGCGCCAGATGCCCTCGGACTTCAGGCGGTGGTGTTTGCGGCACAGATGGGCGAGATTCGTGTGGTCCGTGCGCCCTTCCTGGGACCAAGGCGTGGTGTGGTCGAGTTCGCAGCGGGAAGCAGGCGTGGTGCAGCCCGGATGTCTGCAGGTCTGGTCGCGCACGCGCAGCCATCGCTTGAGGTCAGCGGGAACCGCATAGCTGCTACGACCGACGCTCAGGACAGCCCCTGATTCCGGGTGCGTCAGGAGACGGGTGAACGACGGGGCATGCGCCGCCAGACGCCGGGCGACAGTCGCCGGGATGGGCCCGTAGCCCTCGAGATCGGCCGGAGTGTCATCGACACCCAGAAGTGTCAGGACCGGCACGGTCACGTTGATGTGGGCACGGACATGGGACTGCCCCTGAATCTGTCCGGCGTCGCCGCAATGCTCTGCACATCCGAGCACGGCATCCGACATGGTCCCGGAGGAATCCCTGCTGACGGTCCCGGTCGGAGCACTGGAATGACCGGCCCCTGGTGTCCCTGCTCCAACTCGGGCACTCACGTCTCCGGGTGTGCAGGCGCCAGTCGCGGAGTGGTGATGGTGCGTGACGAGGAGCAGACGGGTGAGGGTGTCTGCACGCAGGTTCGGGAGGGTGCGCGACTCCTGCGGTGCCTGCTGCTGCCGGGAAAGACGAGTGAGTTGCGCGTCGATGGCGGAGGCATCGGCCGCCGGGAGGTAGGCGTGGAGCCAGGCCATGGCGTCGTCCGCAGGCTCGAAGTCGACACGGCGGTGATGGGCAGCCGCGCGGGCGCGGTCATCGAGGTGTTCCGGGTGCAAGCGGGTACGTAGGCGCCGGGCGCGATACGCGAGGCGGGAGACCGTGGTGGCCTCCGCAACGGGGAGGAGGGAGCGCTCCATCTCCTGGGCTGTGGCATGGGGCAGCCCGGCGTACTCGTGCAGCAGGGCGGTGGTGTGGGACCACGAGATCGTGCCTGAGCGGAGCGCACGGAGAGTTTCGGGATGATGGTTCGTCAGGACTGCCGCATGGTAGACGAGCCGATGTGCCGTGCGTTCGGAGATGCGAAGCAGGCACGCGATCTCGGTGGCGGTTGTCGTGTCGGCCAAGTTGCTCCGTCGTTCGATGCGCACGCCAGGATTGGCAGACCCGGCGTCCACGGGGCCGCTCGGACCGCCTGTCCTGAACGCTGTCTTCGGTTCTGCTGAGCCGAGCGCAGACGTTACGCCGTCGACTATGGTTCTCGACGCTGCTCGACTGCGACTGAATGACGTTGCTGCGAAGGACTGAAGTTGAGCGCGGTGTTCGAACAGCGCTCGCATACGTTCGACCGAGCAGGCAATCTCCGCGTCGATACGAGCTTTCTCGGAATTCAAGGCGAGGAGAAGAGCGGAGATCTGCTCGAGCTCCTTCAGGTCCTCCGAATTCGTGTTCATGCTCTACTATCCCTTCTCCCACCGACATTCCTGCGAGGAGGACCGTGCTCAATCAGGGGCCCACTCTTTCTACGCCGATGTCGTTCGGGCGCGGTTGCTCAATACGAGACCGCCGGAAAGATCGAACAGCGGACGTTTGAAGAGGCGCGCCCCCGGAGCTACCCGGAGCCGCCGAGAACCGCTCGGACGCGAGTTCGCTCCATCTGACCGCTGGGAGCCTGAGCGATAGACTGGAGCCATGACGATGCCTCCCGACCCCTTCGCAAATGATCCCTCCGACGCGGGTATGGGCGGTTCGACCGCCACGCTCGAACGCGAGGAACTTCAGCAGGAAGTCGAGCCCGGAGATGCCGAGCGGTTCGCCCACTACGTCCGCAAGGAGAAGATCATGGAATCCGCCTTCACTGGCGAACCCGTGATCGCCCTGTGTGGAAAGGTGTGGACGCCCGGTCGCGATCCCGAGAAGTT
The DNA here is from genome assembly GCF_053470025.1 of Arthrobacter sp. CP30. Lineage (NCBI taxonomy): Bacteria > Bacillati > Actinomycetota > Actinomycetes > Micrococcales > Micrococcaceae > Arthrobacter > Arthrobacter sp. CP30. Next base: position 28,898 of record NZ_JBQEMM010000010.1, on the reverse strand, counting down.
CCCGGTCTGCCCCGAGTGCAAGGAGATTTACAACGGGCTCCGACCCGGTGGGGACGACAAGCCCAAGAAGTAATGCCTGTGGGAGCAGGACGAGAGCCGCTGGTCCAGCGGATAGTGCTCCGGTAGTCACCCGGCGACGACGTCTGAGCCGGACTCGATTCGGGTCCAGCGCCCCAGCCAGTGACCGCTCAGCACCTGGTTGATGACCGTCAGGGTAGGGCGAGACGACGGTTCTGAACAGGCCGACGTCGGTCCGAAACAGGCCGGCGACGGTCCCATCACAGGTCGATGGGGTGAGAACTACCGGTCGACGACGAGTTCCAGGACATCGGGAACGCGTCGTCGAAAGCGCGCACGGACCGACTGCTACGTCTCGGAGCCTGAGGCCGGCCGCACCAGGGCAGGACCTCTACCGGGCCGGGTGACAGCACATATCCACAACCAGCAGAACAGGTGCCATGAGCAAGGCCAACGGCAAGACCCCGGGTGACGGCAAGAGCACGCAGCCAGGAGCGATGTCCCCCGAGCTGCGCCCGCTCACCATCGGCATCCTCGCGATCATCACCTGCGCCGCTTTCGAGGCGATGGCGGTGGTGACCGCGATGCCGTCGGTCGCGCGCGAGCTCTCGGGGGAATCGAGCTACGGCCTGGCCTTCTCGATGTACCTCACCGCATCCCTGCTCGGCACCGTGGTCGCAGGCTCCTGGTGTGACCGCAGGGGACCGCGTCCGGCGTTGGCCGTGGGCATGGCCCTCATGATCCTCGGACTCCTGGCAGCGGGAGCCGCCCCCGTGTTCTGGCTCGTGACGGTGGGCCGCGCGATCTCCGGCCTCGGCGGCGGATTCATGATCGTCGCCGTCTACGTGGTCATCGGCAGGTCCTTCCCGCAGCAGGCACAACCCGTGGTGTTCGGCTGGCTGGCCGCGGCCTGGGTCCTTCCGGCGCTGATCGGACCCGTGGTCTCCGGTTTCGTGACCGAGCAGTTCGGCTGGCGCTGGGTTTTCCTCGGGGTGGCTCCCGTGGTCCTCGCCGCCGTGATCATCGTCTGGCCGAAGACCAGGCAGCTCGGACCCATCGGAGCGCCCGAGGCCGGCTCGGCGAGGGCACGCACCCTGCGCGGCCTGGCGCTCGCCGGTGGGGTCTTCGCCGCCCAGTGGGCCGTGGTCCGTCTTGCCGACACGGAAGCTCCCGCCGCCGGACTGGTCGCCGGACTGGTGTCGCTCGCCCTGGCGGGCATCGTCGTCGTCCTCCTGGTCCTCCCCGCGCTCCTGCCGCCGGGTACCCTCGTCCTCGCGCGCGGCCTGCCGAGTGTCATCGCCACGCGCGGGCTCGTGAACGTGGCGTTCTTCGGTACCGAGGCCTTCATCCCGCTGATGCTGGTGAGCTCACGGGACATCAGTGCCGGCACCGCGGGCCTGACGCTGAGTGCCGGGGCGCTCGGGTGGAGTGCGGGCTCCTTCGTGCAGGCGCGCGTGACGTTCGAGCGCGGCTGGCTCCTCGTCGCCGGCTCCTCGATCCTGTCGCTGAGCCTCGGCGGCTTCGCGCTCGCGACGGCGGTCGAAGCGCCGCTCTGGGTGCTCGCCGTCGTCTGGAGTCTCTCCGGATTCGCGATGGGCATGACGCTCTCCAGCACGTCCGTCCTGGTCCTGAAGCTCTCGCCGACCACCGAGCAGGGCCGGAACTCCGCTGCCCTCCAGATCTCCGACCAGCTCGGCGGAGTGGTCGGCACGGCGGGTGCCGGAGCACTGTTCGCCCTCCTGCACGACGACGGGAATCCGGGACACGTGCCCACGTTCGTTGCGATCTGGCTGGCTCTGTGGGTGTCCACGGCAGCAGGTATAGTTTCGGGTCTGAGAGGGGCCAGGGCATCGGATGCCGCCCCCACCTCGACCCCCAGCAAGTCAATGGAAGGTACTGTCCCGGCGTGAGTAATGACACCCTGTTCGGTGCCGGCGCAGCCCTGCCCCCCGCCTACCCGGAACGTGCGGCCTGGGGTACGGCTCCCAAGCTGCGCCAGTGGCAGAGCGAAGCGCTGGAGAAGTACTTCACCGACTCGCCGAGCGATTTCCTCGCCGTGGCAACTCCCGGCGCGGGCAAGACGACCTTCGCACTCCGCGTGGCCACCGAACTCGTGGACCGCGGGATCGTCAACCGGATCACCGTCGTCGCCCCGACCGACCACCTCAAGCGCCAGTGGGCCGACGCCGCCGCACGCGTGGGTCTCGCGATCGACCCGAACTTCAAGAACGCCGACGGCCGCCACGGCGGGTCCTTCATCGGCGTCGCCGTGACCTACGCGCAGGTGGCGAGCAAACCGATGCTCCACCGCGCCAAGACCGAGGCCGCCCGCACGCTCGTCATCCTCGACGAGATCCACCACGGCGGCGACGCCCTCTCGTGGGGCGACGGCATCCGGGAGGCCTTCGAACCGGCAGCGCGCCGGCTCGCCCTCACCGGGACGCCCTTCCGATCCGACACGGCAGCCATCCCGTTCGTCGAGTACGTCGAGGACCGCGACGGCATCCGCCGCTCGAAGGCCGACTACACCTATGGGTACGGCCAGGCGCTGAGGGACCACGTGGTGCGCCCGGTCATGTTCATGGCGTACTCGGGCCAGATGCGCTGGCGCACCAGCGCCGGCGAGGAGATGGCGGCCTCCCTGGGGGAGGCCGCGGTCACGAAGGACATCACGGCGCAGGCGTGGCGGACGGCGCTCAACCCGGCCGGCGAGTGGATCCCCGCGGTCCTCGCCGCCGCGGACAAGCGGCTCACCGAGGTGCGCCGCACGGTGCACGACGCCGGCGGGCTGGTCATCGCGACGGACCACGACGACGCCCGCGCGTACGCGGGACAGCTCAAGCGCATCACCGGCGAGTCCCCGACGGTCATCCTGTCCGACGACGCGAAGGCGTCGTCGAAGATCGAGGAGTTCTCCGAGGGCGACAAGCGGTGGATGGTCGCCGTCCGCATGGTGTCCGAGGGCGTTGACGTCCCCCGGCTCGCGGTCGGCGTCTATGCCACGTCCACCGCGACGCCGCTGTTCTTCGCCCAGGCGGTGGGGCGCTACGTCCGTGCCCGGCGGCGGGGCGAGACCGCGTCGATCTTCCTTCCGTCGGTGCCCAACCTGATGGCCCTCGCCAACCAGCTCGAGCTGGAGCGTGACCACGCGCTGGACCGTCCGGAGAAGGACGACGAGGGCTTCGGCCTCGAGGACGGCCTCATGGAGGCGGCGAACCGCGAGGACAAGGCCTCCGACTCGCTGATGAAGCAGAAGTTCGAGGCGTTGGAGTCGCAGGCCTCCTTCGACCGCGTCCTGTTCGACGGTGGCGAGTTCGGCACGGGCGGTGAGATGGGGAGCGAGGACGAACAGGACTTCCTGGGCATCCCGGGGCTCCTCGACGCCGACCAGGTGGGGCAGTTGCTGCGCCAGCGCCAGCACGAGCAGCAGTCGCGTCGGAAAGCCAGGGGGCCCGCTGCGGCGGCTGCGGAACCGCTCGTCGTCGATCACCGCCAGCTCACCGAACTGCGGGGTCAGCTGGCGAAGAACGTCTCGGCCTGGGCCGCTCGCACGGGTATGCCCCACGGCCAGGTCCACACGGAGCTGCGGCGGCAATGCGGCGGCCCCGCCGTCGCCCAGGCCAATGAGGACCAGCTGCAGCGGCGCCTGCAGAAACTGCAGGACTGGTTCATCGGCAAGAAGTAGGGCGGGCAGGAGACGGCCCGGCGCCTGAGGGAGGCGGGTCGAAGGTGGCTCGCACACACAGCGCTGTCACCGAGGGAAGACCGGCCGCCCAGGAAGGCCCGCGAGACGACGGAAGGCCGGGCTGCAGCAGCCCGGCCTTCCTGCGTTCTCAGTTGTCAGCGCGCCAGCTCGACACCGGCTGATTCCAGTTCGTCGAGGACGTCGTCGGTCCGCTCGGCGTGCACGCCCTTCGTCAGCCCGGTCAGCAGGGTGACGGCGTAACCGGCCTGGAGCGCGTCGAGAGCCGTCGCCCGCACGCAGTGGTCGGTCGCGAGTCCCGCGACGGCGACCTCGTCGACCTCGTGGTCGCGCAGCCAGTCGTCCAGCGTCATCGGGTCGTCGTCGCTCTCGGCGGCCCCGCCCAGCTTCTGCTCGCCCGTCGGCACTTCGTCGTCGGGGGCCTTGACGCCCTCGAAGCCCGAATAGGCCGCCTCGAACTGGCCCTTGCGGAACACGGCGTCGATGCTCTCGGTGTCGAGGTCGTGATGGAAGTCGGAGCCCTTGGTGTCCGCGACGCAGTGGATCGGCCAGGAGCCGACGAAGTCGGGGGCCTCCGAGAAGTGCGCGCCCGGATCGATGTGCCAGTCCTGCGTCGCCACGATGTAGTCGTAGGAGCCCGCCTGCTCGTCGATGTGGTCGCTGATGTCGGCCGCGACCTGGGCGCCGCCCTGCACGGCGAGCGTGCCGCCCTCGCAGAAGTCGTTCTGCACGTCCACGATGATCAGTGCGCGTGTCATGCTGATGCCTCCTCGTACTCGGTGGGGATGACGGGTTCGCCGCGCTGCAGGCGCAGCACGGCTCCGGGCAGCTCCGCGATGGAGTGCGCGTGGCGCTCGGCTGCGCGCGTGACCGCTTCCGGGCCGGTCCAGCCGGGGAGGACGACGCCGTCCCTGACGAACTCCTGGATGAGCGGGCGGTCGTTGCCGTCGTCGGCCGGCGTCAGGCCGATGCCGACCACCTCGACCTGCGCGGTGCCGTGCTCGTCGAGACGGCGGAGCGCGTGCTTGATGCCGCCCACGGAGACCTTGTTCTTCGCGGCCTTCGCCACCGGGACGAACGTGCCGTCGTCGTCCTGGCGGCTGACCAGCTTGTAGACCATGCCCGCGGTCGGAGCGCCGGAGCCCGTGACGAGCGACGTCCCGACACCGTAGGAGTCCACGGGTGCGGAGGCGAGGAGCCCGATGGCGAACTCGTCGAGATCCGAGGTGACGACGATCCGGGTCGAGTGGTTACCGAGGTCGTCGAGCAACTGGCGGACCCAGCGTGCCTGGGCCACGAGGTCACCGGAGTCGAGCCGGACGGCTCCGAGCTCCGGTCCGGCCACCTCGACCGCGGTGCGCACACCCTGCTCGACGTCGTACGTGTCCACCAGCAGGGAGGTGCTCCTGCCGAGCGACGCGACCTGCGCCTCGAACGCCGCGCGCTCCGAATCATGCAGCAGCGTGAAGGAGTGGGCGGCGGTGCCGACCGTCGGGAGGCCGTAGCGCCGCCCGGCCTCCAGGTTGGACGTGCTGGCGAATCCGCCGATGATGGCTGCCCGGGCCGCCGCGACCGCGGACTCCTCGTGCGTGCGGCGCGAGCCCATCTCGATACACGGACGCCCGGCGGACGCACCCGTCATGCGGGAGGCGGCCGAGGCGATCGCGCTGTCGTGGTTGAGGATGGACAGGATGAGCGTCTCGAGGATGCAGGCCTCGGCGAACGTCGACTCCACCGTGAGGATGGGGGAGTTGGGGAAGAAGGCCTCTCCCTCCGCGTAGCCCGAGATGGAGCCCGTGAAGCGGAAGTCCGCCAGCCACGCGAGCGTGGTGTCGTCGACGATCCCGCGATCTGAGAGGAAGGCCAGCTGGGCGTCGTCGAACCGGAAGGTGGACAGCGCCTCCAGGAGCCGCCCGGTTCCGGCGACCACGCCGTAGCGGCGACCGGCCGGGAGGCGGCGTGCGAAGGCCTCGAAGACGGACCGGCGGTGTGCGGCTCCGGAATGGAGGGAGGCCTGCAGCATGGTGAGTTCGTACTGGTCGGTGAACAGGGCGCTGTTCGGCGCATTCACCAGGGCGTGTGCCGGCGGGGCGGCGGGCGGATCGGTGCTCAGGGCGTCAGTCACCCTCAGAACGATAGCCGTGCGTCCGCTGTGGGAGTACCCGGCCACGGGGCGTCGGCGTCGCGACCTAGAATGAACCCTATGACAGTAGGCTTTGCCACCGGTACCGATACCGAGGAAATGGTTCGGACGGACGAGAAGACCGATCTGGGCCAGCCCTGGGTCGTCGTGGTCTGGAATGATCCCGTGAACCTGATGAGCTACGTGAGCTACGTGTTCCAGTCCTACTTCGGCTACTCGGAGGCCAAGGCCCGCACCCTCATGCTCGAGGTGCACGAGGAGGGACGCTCCGCCGTCGTCTCCGGCACTCGGGAGAAGGTGGAGCAGGACACCGTGGCCCTCCACTCCTACGGTCTCTGGGCCACCTTCGAAAAAGCCGGAAGCGAGTAGTCCCACCCCATGGCTAAAGCCTTCAAATCGACGCGCCGTGGAATCACCGGTGCGCTGGAGCCGGGGGAGGCTCGACTCCTCGGTGCCCTGCTCGACGACGTCGTGACCATGCTCGAGCCCGACACGGCGCCGAGCGAGGATCCGCTGGCCGCCCTGGTCGGCATGTCCGGAGCCGACGCCGAGGCGACGGCTCCCGACGACTCCGCGGTCCGCCGCCTCCTGCCCGACGCCGTCCGGGGCGACGACGACGAGGCCCTCGCCTTCCGCCGCCTGACGGAACGTTCACTGCGCGAGCAGAAGATCGGAGCCCTCAGGGGGAGCGCGCTGCTCATCGAGTCCAGCCCCATGACCCTGAACGACGAACAGGCGAGGCTGCTGGCGCAAGCACTGAACGACGTGCGACTGGTCCTCGCGGACCGGCTGTCCATCGAGTCGGAGGAGGACGCCGAGCGTCTCCACGACATCGCCGACTCCAAGGACGTGGACGACGTCGAGTCCTACCTGGCGCTCGTCTACAACTTCGTCACCTGGCTGCAGGAGTCCCTCGTCCAGGCCATGCTGAAGGCCGCGCGGCTCGATCGCTGAGCCCGGGGCGATGGTCTGCCTGTGACAAACCCCACGGATCGGCGCGTGGTGTTCACGGGCGGGACGCCATACTCTCGGAGGATCATGAGTCCAGATCGAGCGAACACCGACCGCAGCGAAGCGCCCATCGGCATCTTCGACTCCGGCGTCGGCGGACTGACCGTCGCGAGAGCGGTCATCGACCAGCTTCCCCACGAATCCATCATGTACGTCGGTGACACGGCGAACGGTCCGTACGGTCCGCTGCCGATCGCGCGCGTCCGCGCCCACGCACTCGGCGTCATGGACGAGCTCGTGGACTCCGGGGTCAAGCTGCTGGTCATCGCCTGCAACTCGGCATCCGCGGCCGTGCTGCGCGACGCCCGGGAGCGCTACACCGAGCGGTACGGCATCCCCGTCATCGAGGTCATCCAGCCCGCCGTCCGGCGCGCGGTCGCGTCGACGAGATCGGGCCGGATCGGCGTGATCGGCACGTCGGCCACCGTCGGCTCCCGCGCCTACGACGACACCTTCGCCGCCGCTCCACACCTCGAGGTCACCTCCGTGGCCTGCCCCTCGTTCGTCGAGTTCGTCGAGGCGGGCATCACCGGTGGGCCCGCGCTGCTGCGTACGGCCGAGGAGTACCTCGCGCCGCTGAAGGATGCCGGGATCGATACCCTCGTGCTCGGCTGCACCCACTATCCCCTCCTGACGGGCGTCATCTCCTACGTCATGGGCGACGACGTCACGCTCGTCTCCAGCGCCGAGGAGACGGCGAAGGACGTCTACCGGGCGCTCGTGTCCCACGGGCTGGAACGCGACAGCACGGAGACCGCCGTCCACCGGTTCATCGCGACGGGTGATGCCGCGAGCTTCGAGGTCCTGGCCCGGCGGTTCCTCGGTCCCGAGGTGCTGTCGGTGCAGCACGTGGACCATGTCGCAGCCCAGTACCCGACCGGCAGCCTGGCGCGCATCACCCCCGAGATGATCGCCGCCGCCGGCTTCCCGCGCGCATGAAGCTCACCATCGTCGGGTGCAGTGGTTCGTTCCCCGGCCCGCAGTCGCCGGCCTCCTGCTATCTGCTGAGCGCCGAGTGGCAGGGCCGTACGTGGCGCATCCTGCTGGACCTCGGCAACGGCTCCCTCGGCGCCCTCCAGCGCTACATGGACCTCCGCGAGATCGACGGCGTGTTCCTCTCCCACCTGCACCCCGACCACTGCATGGACCTCTGCGGTCTGCATGTCGCCGTGCACTGGGATCCCTCGGGCTGGGGCATGCCGCGCATCCCCGTCTGGGGTCCGGCGGCGACGGCCGACCGCATGGCCAGCGCCTACGGGCTCGACCCCGATCCGGGGATGCACGAGGATTTCGACTTCCGTTCCTGGACCGACCGTGCGCCCGTCACGGTGGGTCCGTTCACCGTGACACCGTTCCAGGTGCTGCACCCCATCGACGAGGCCTATGCGCTGCGGGTAGAGGTCGCGGAGACCGACGCCGGGGGCAGCCCGCGGGCGCACGTCCTCACCTACTCGGGGGACACCGACGCCTGCGAGGGCCTCGTCGACGCCGCGCGTGACGCGGACATCTTCCTGTGCGAGGCCGCCTTCCAGGAGGGGCGGGACGACGCCATCACGGGTGTCCACCTCACGGGCAAGCGGGCGGGGGACGTCGCCACCCGGGCCTCGGCGAAGCGCCTGCTGCTCACCCACCTGCCGGTCTGGAACGACGCCAACCTCGCGGTGAGCGAGGCGCGTGAGAGTTACGACGGCCATCTCGCCGTCGCCGTCGCGGGCGTGTCCTACACGGTCTGAGGAGCTCCGTCCGGCCCGGTCACCGCCCGGGCGATCCTGTCTGCGGATCGGGGGAGAGGGGCGTCCGCATCACCGCAGCTCCCGCGGTGCTCCGGGTTTCCTCCCATGACCGCCCGTCTAGACTGGAAATCATGACCTCCGCGAACGCCACGCCCGCCTCCGCCTCCGCTCCCGCCGCAGCACCCGTGGTGCGGGCGGACGGCCGGACTCCCGACCAGCTGCGCAACATCAGCATCACGCGCGGGTGGTCGAAGCAGGCCGAGGGCTCCGCACTCATCGAATTCGGCAACACGCGGGTGCTCTGCACCGCATCGCTGACCAGCGGTGTGCCGCGCTGGCTCAAGGGGGAGGGCAAGGGCTGGGTCACGGCGGAGTACGCGATGCTGCCGCGCGCCACGAACACGCGGTCCGACCGCGAATCCGTCAAGGGCAAGATCGGTGGCCGCACGCATGAGATCTCGCGCCTGATCGGACGCTCGCTGCGCTCCATCATCGACACGAAGGCGCTCGGGGAGAACACGATCGTGCTCGACTGCGACGTGCTCCAGGCGGACGGGGGCACCCGCACCGCAGCGATCACCGGGGCCTACGTGGCCCTCGCCGACGCGATCCGCTACGCCAAGGACAAGAAGCTCATCCCGGCGTCGGCGTCCCCGCTGACCGACACCGTCGCCGCCATCAGCGTGGGCATCATCGACGGCGTCCCCATGCTCGATCTGCCCTACGTCGAGGACGTGCGCGCGGAGACGGACATGAACGTCGTCGTCACGGGTTCCGGGACGTTCGTCGAGGTGCAGGGCACCGCCGAGGGTGCACCCTTCGACCGCGCCGAACTCGACGCCCTCCTCGACCTGGCCCTGCTCGGCACGGCCCAGCTCGCACAGATCCAGATCGACACGCTCCGGGACACCCAGGGTGGCTGATGCACCCGAGCCCCGGCTCGTCCTCGCGACACGCAACGCGGGCAAGCTCCGGGAACTGAGGGATCTGCTGCGGGGCCAGGTCCCCGGACTCGACGTCGACACGCAGGTCGTCGATGCCGCTGCCGCCGGTGCGCCGGACGTGGTCGAGAGCGGCGTGACGTTCGAGGAGAACGCCCTGCTGAAAGCCGAGCAGACAGCCGCCGCAACCGGTCTGATCGCCGTCGCGGACGACTCCGGCCTGGCCGTCGATGTCCTCGGGGGCGCTCCGGGCATCTTCTCGGCGCGCTGGGCAGGCCGTCACGGGGACGACCCCGCCAACCTGCACCTGCTCCTGGCGCAGCTCGCCGACATCCCGGAGCACCGCAGGGGAGCGGCCTTCGTCTGCGCTGCAGCCCTGGCACGCCCGCGGGTCCCGGGCGGGCACACCGAGCGCGGCGAACTGCGCGGCTCGCTGCTCGTGTCCCCCCGCGGCGAGGGTGGGTTCGGATACGATCCGATCCTCGTCCCGACCGGCCTCGATCGCAGCTGCGCGGAACTGACACGTGACGAGAAGAACGCCATCAGCCACCGCGGCATCGCCTTCCGGGCCCTCCTGCCGCACCTTGTCGACGCGCTGTCCTGAGCCGCACCGGCACACCCCGAACAGCACGCAGCGACACCCGAGCAACCAGCAGTACTGACCGACGAAGAACGGCGTCACCGACGCCGACCAGCACCGGCCGTCCCGCAGGGCGGACCTCGAGAGGGACGGACACCACCGTGAGCATCATCCAGGCAGCCCAGGCGGTCCACGTCGCAGCAGCGACCACGCCATCGTCGGACGGCTCGGCACTCGGCGCGGTCACCGACTGGGCGGTCAACCTGATGGAGACCATCGGAGCCCCCGGCGCGGGACTGGCCATCGCGCTGGAGAACCTGTTCCCGCCGCTGCCCAGCGAGGTGATCCTGCCGCTCGCGGGGTTCACCGCCAGCAGGGGCAACTTCTCCCTGTTCGAGGCCATCCTGTGGACCACCCTCGGTTCCGTCGTCGGCGCCTTCGCGCTCTACGCCCTCGGCGCCTGGCTCGGCCGGGACCGCATGCGGCGCCTCGTGTCCAAGGTGCCGCTGATCGACATCGAGGACGTCGACAAGGTGGAGGACTGGTTCAACCGGCACGGCTACCGGGCGGTGTTCTTCGGGCGGATGATCCCGCTGTTCCGGAGCCTCGTCTCCATACCGGCCGGTATCGAACGGATGCCGGTCCCCATGTTCCTGCTGCTCACGACCGCCGGCAGCCTCATCTGGAACTCGATCTTCGTCCTCGCCGGCTTCTACCTGGGCGAGAACTGGCACATCGTCGAGCAGTACGCGAACACGTTCCAGAAGATCGTGATCGTCGCCGTCGTGCTGTTCGCGATCTGGTTCGTCGTCTCCAAGGTGCGCAAGCACCGGGCGAAGCACGTGTGACGGTCGCCGGTGGCACGGGGCGGGCAGTCGACCCGCTCGTCGCGGTCTGGCCGCTGTTCGGGCTGGTCATCCGGACTCCGCGCCTCGTCCTCACCCCGGTGCGCGACGAGCACCTGCCGGAACTGGTCGATGCCGTGCTCGCGGGGATCCACGACCCCGGCGAGATGCCGTTCGGTGTCCCCTGGACCGACGCCCCACGCGATGTGCTCATCCCGGAGACGGCCAGGCACCAGTGGCGGCTGCGCGCCGGCGTGTCCGTGGCGAGCTGGACCATCAACTTCGCCGTGCTGCGCGAGGGGCAAGTCATCGGTGTGCAGGACCTGGCCGCCCGGTCCTTCCCGCTCCTCGGTCAGGTGGAGTCGGGATCGTGGCTGACCCGCACCGCCCAGGGCGAGGGCCTCGGCACGGAGATGCGTGCCGGCATGCTGCAGTTCGCGTTCGATCACCTGGGAGCGACGACGGCCACGTCGGAGGCCGCCGACTGGAACGCCGCCTCCCTCGGCGTGTCCCGCCGCCTCGGCTACCAGGACAATGGCACCGCCCTGGTGGAAGGCCGCGCGGGTCAGGCCCAGTGTCTGCAGAGGCTGCTGCTCGCGCGTGAGGATTTCGTGCGTCCGGTCTGGACCGCGGAGGTGCAGGGTGCAGCCGCCGCCCTCGCCCTGCTCTGCCCGGAACCACCGCGCTGACCCGAGATGCCAGGTACGACGTCGTGCTGTCGGTTCCGGCCCGTGGCGTCCCGTTTCGTTCCGCGCCCGGCAGCCGATCGGGGATCGGACCTCGAGCTCGAAGGACGGCTCGCAGCGCAGCGCGTCGGTGCCGAGGGCGACCGCCGCCGGGATGTCGGCGGGCGGTCCCCTGCGGCGGTCACTCCGGGAGGGACGCGCAGAGCCCCCGGTGAACGGCGGATGAACGGTCCTGGGGGTGGGCGGCAGTACAGTGGAGAACGTGGGAATCGCGTTCACGGCCGTCGACTTCGAGACGGCGAATGGCTTCCGCGGTTCCCCGTGCGCCGTCGGACTGACGAAGGTCCGCGACGGCCGGATCGTCGAGGAAGCCTCCTGGCTCATGCGCCCGCCGCAGGGCCACGACCACTTCGACTCCCGCAACATCGCGATCCACGGGATCACCTCCGGCATGGTCGCGGACGCCCCGCGCTTCGGCGACCTGTTCCCCGAGATCGGTGGCTTCATCGGTTCGGACGTGATCGTCGCGCACAACGCGGCGTTCGACCTCGGCGTGATCCGGTCCGCCCTCGAGGTCTCCGCGCTCGCAGGTCCCGCCTGGGACTACGCGTGCACGGTGGTGCTCTCCCGGAAGAGCTACTCGCTCCCGTCCTACTCCCTTCCCTTCGTCGCCGAAGCGGCGGGCGTGCCCCTCGTGAACCATCACGACGCCGTGGAGGACGCTCGGGCCTGCGCCGGGATCATGATCGACATCGCCCGGCGGTACGACGCCCACACGGTCGAGGACGTCCTCGGATCCCACAGCCTCGCCCTGTCGCGCGCCGAACCGTACGCGCCGGGTGTCGACGAACTGTCCAAGGCGACCCGCACCGCCCTCGGGCGCAGTACCTCGGCCACCGGATGGTCGGGGTGGCCCGAGGAGGGCGAGAACCCGCACGCCAATGCCCAGGCCGATCCACGTCATCCGCTGTACGGACAGACGGTCGTCTTCACGGGCAGCCTCGGCATCTCCCGGCCGCAGGCGAAGGAACGGGCAGCGCGGCTCGGTGCGCAGCCCGCGAGTGCGGTCACCCGGCGCACCACGGTCCTCGTGGTCGGTGACGGGTTCGTCGCGTCGGACCTGAGAAATGGCCGGGTCACGGGCAAGGCGCGGCGGGTCCTCGAACTGCACGAGCGGGGGCAGGCGATCGAGGTGCTCTCCGAGGCGGAATTCCTCCAGATGACGGGCGGTCGCTGGCCCGTGGAGAGCCAGTAGCCGGCAGCGTCCTACCGCGGGAGTGCGGGAGCCCGACAGCCGTCAGAAGCGCAGCTCGATCCCCGTCAGGTCGGCGGACAGGTCGATCAGTCGGGACGCGGCATTGCTCTCCCGTGCGTGCCGCCGGGCCGGGACGATCGCGGGAGCGCCTTTCAGCTGCAACCAGCCGTCCGGCCCGCAGTAGGCACCGTTGGGGATGGAGCGGTCCACCGTCGCCCGCACGAGCGGCCAGGCGCCGTCGTCCTTGCCCTGGGCCACCCGCCGCATCACGGCGCGCCGCCAGGCGGGGGCGTCGCGGTGCGCGGCGATGCCCGGCCGGTCCGGCGTGAACATGCCGAGCGCGAAGCCGGGGTGTGCCACGACGCTGGTGGCCGCGCTGCGGGTGAGGTCGAGACGGCGCGCCAGCTCGAACCCGAAGGCCGTCACCGCGAGCTTCGAGGTGGCATAGGCGCTCGCGTTCCGGTAGGTGGAGGGGTCCAGGGTCGACGGCGTCAGGCGCGCCCAGCGGTGGCTGATGCTCCCGAGGTGCACGATCCTCGTCCCGGCGGCCGACAGCTCGGGTAGAAGCAGTGCGACGAGGGCGTAGTGCCCGAGGTGGTTGGTACCGAACTGCAGCTCGAAGCCGTCCGCCGTCGTCCGCCGCTCCGGCGAGCCGACCACCCCTGCGTTCGCGAGCAGGCCCGCCAGGGGCGGCCCCGCGGCCAGGGCGCCGGCGGCAGACCGCACCGACGCGAGGTCGGCGAGGTCGAGCTGCTGGAAGGAGACATCGGCACCGGTGTGACGGGTCCGGATGGCCCGGATCGCGGCGCGGGCCTTCGTCTCGTCGCGCGACGCCATGACCACGCTCGCCCCGGCGCCGGCGAGCTGCTCACAGGCGAAGTACCCGAGCCCGGCATTGCCACCCGTGACGAGGATGCGACGGCCCGTGAGGGAGGGGAGAGCGATGGGGTTCCACATGGGGCCAGCCTAGGCGGTCCGCCCGCTGCCGGCCCGGGCCATGCCGCGGATCGTCCGGTGAGGACCCCGGCGGTTCAGGAGCCCGTGGTCGCGGAGAGCAGTGACCGGGCCATGCCGCGGACGACGGCGGGCACGCCCGGAGCATCGAGATAGCCGGCGGGCAGGGCGGCCGTCCCGTGGAGTGCGCCGATCATCCCACCCGCGAGGGACGCGGCGATCGTCGAGGAGGCGTCGGGCCGTCCCGCCGCCGCCGCATGCGCCAGCGCAGCCGCGAGCTGGTCGCGCGGGGATGCCGCCTCGTCCGCCCCTTCGAGGACGGCCTGGAGCGCCGCCTCGAACGTGCCGGCCGCCGTCGTTCCCTCCGCGCGGCTCCCCGTCGTCGTCGCGTCCGCCGTGGTGGCTGCCACGGCACCGGCGGCGACCCTGCCGTCTCCCGCGTCCCCGGAGATTCCCGCGCCTCCCGCGTCTCCCGCGTCCCCGCGCTGAGCGCCGGGCCGGTCGGCCTCGCCGGCCGGAGGGACCGGGGCCGTCGAACCGCTCGCCACTCCGGTCGCGTGGGCGTCGTGCGCCGCTCCCCGCGCGAGATCCTGCTCTTCACCCCGGACGAGACGGACTGCCTCGGCCAGGGAGCGCCCGTCGATGGCGAGCGCCCGGATGATCCCGCTGAAGAGGGCCGCCGTGCCGCGGGCTGCGGCGGACCCGTGCGTGAGCGCCGCGGCATCCACCGTCAGCCGTTCCACCATGCTCTCGGGGATGCGCGGGACGAGGCCGAACGGCGCCGAACGCATCAGCGCTCCAGCTCCTTCCGCCTGCGGGTTGACCGGCCGTGACCGCGTGCCCATCTCGCCCGTGAGCAGGGCACGCACCGTGTCGCCGTCGGGCTCGTGGACGGGAAGGAGATCCTCCTGCGCGTCGATCCACCGGCCGGGCGGCGCGGGCGCGTTGGCGGGCAGGTGTTCGCCCTGGCGGGTGAGCCAGCGCAGGTACGCGAGCCAGAGGCATGCCGTCTCGTCCGCTGCGACGCCGTCGTTCGCCCACTCGAGCGCGTCCACGAGACCGTCCACCGTGTACAGGGTCAGCTGCGTCGCGTCGGAGACCGCGAGATCAGCCGGGTCGCCCAGCGCCCCGGTCGGGTCGTCCCCCACCGCTCCGAGCACGCCGTAGGCGTCACCGGCCATGATGCCCAGCAGGCACCCGAGGACGCGGTCCTCGTACGTGGGGGCCGGGCCTCCGGCGCCCGCCACCTCCGGCGGGAGATCGGTCGGGGTGGCTGGAGCGGCGTCATCTGTGGTCACCTGATCAGTCTAGGGAGACCGGCGAGGGCCCGGCACCCGGCAGGCGGACCTGCTCCCAGCGCCCGCCCAGACTAGGATGGAAAGCTCGTCGGCGGCCCGGTGCTCCTCCCGGGTGGTCTCCCAGCACGTCCGACCAAAGGATGACGACCCCATGACGCAGCACAGCATCGCGCCCGACCCGGAGTCGCGCGCCTCCGCTCACAACACCGTGCAGGGCAGGGGGAACGGCTCCGAGGGTGGCTCGTGGCGCGACGGCGAGCTCCGGACGCCCGGCCTCCTCGCCCGGTCCGTGGCCGAGGGTGTCGGCTCGTTCTTCGTGATCCTCGCAGGCCTCGGGGCCACCATGCTGGCGACAGAGACCTCCATCCAGCCGTCGCTCGTGTTCGGCTTCGCCGTCGTCGCGGCCATGATCGCCTTCGGCCATGTGTCCGGCGGGCACTTCAACCCTGCGATCACCGTCGGCTCCGCGATCGCCGGACGCCTGCGCTGGGGATCGGTCGCCCCCTACGTCCTCGCGCAGGTGATCGGCGCCGTCGCGGCCTCGGGCCTGATGTGGCTCGCCCTCGGCGCGAACGCACAGCTCACCGGCATCCGGACCTTCTTCAGCTCGGCGTCCAACGGTTTCGGGGAGCACTCGCCGGCGCAGTTCCCGCTGACGAGCGCCTTCCTGCTGGAGGTCGTCGCCACGGCGCTGCTCGTCGCCGTCTTCCTCGGGGCGGGCTCCCGCCGCGCACGTCGCGACCTCGCTCCGTTCGCCGTCGGACTCACCGTCGCCGGGTTGCTCTCGTTCCTCCTGCCCGTGACCAACGGTGCCCTGAATCCCGTCCGTGCCACGGCGTCGGCGCTCTTCGCGGACCCATGGGCGCTCGAACAGCTCTGGCTGTTCTGGGCGGCGCCGGTCATCGGCGGAGTGATCGCCGGGCTCGTCATCCGGAGCACCGATGCCTGGGGCTCGCCATCGATCACCGCGGGCGGGGCCCCCGAATCGGAGGGTGCCGCTGATACCGCTGATACCGCTGGCACCGGCGGGACGGCCGAGACTGCCAGGACGGCCGATGTCGCCGCGGCCCCCGCACAGGACATCCACTCCGGCCGGAACGACGCCGCAACCTTCTTCGACGCCTCGGACGAGGGCCCGGACACTGCCTCGCCCCGCTCCTCCGGGCCGACGCGCTGAGCGGTTCGGGGCGGCCCGCCGCGCACGGTCCGGTGAATGTCGGCGACCAGCGGTAGCGTGAAAATCATGAAGATCCTCCACACCTCGGACTGGCATCTCGG
Organism: Arthrobacter sp. CP30; assembly: GCF_053470025.1. NCBI lineage: Bacteria > Bacillati > Actinomycetota > Actinomycetes > Micrococcales > Micrococcaceae > Arthrobacter > Arthrobacter sp. CP30. Next base: position 12,453 of record NZ_JBQEMM010000010.1, on the reverse strand, counting down.
GCGTTCGTTCCATGGCACCGGGACCCTCGACGCGCAGCGGATCTTCATCGACAACCTCGAGAAGACGGTGCGCGAGGAAGGCGTGGAGATGGTCCTCGTCGCCGGAGACGTGTACGACCGGGCGCTGCCCGCCGTCGACGTCGTCGCGCTCTTCGACGACGCCCTGGATCGACTGACGGTCGCGGGCGCGGAGGTGGTGGTGAGCAGCGGCAACCACGATTCGGCGACCCGCCTCGGCTTCGGCGGCCGCATCCTGGCACGCGGCGGCGTGCACCTCCGCACGCGGCTCGACGACGTCGCCGTCCCGGTGCTGCGGCAGCTCGGGGAGGACACCGACCTCGCCGTCTACGGCGTCCCGTATCTCGAACCGCGCGTCGTCGCCGACGCCCTCGGAGCAGGGTCCAGCACCCACACGGCTGTCACCACGGCGGCCCTGGGCCGCATCCGCACGGACATCGCCGAGCGGTCGGAGGGTCGGCGCATCGTCTCCATCGTCATGGCGCACACCTTCGCCGCAGGGGGTACGGGATCCGACAGCGAGAGGGACCTCGCCATCGGCGGCCTCGGCTCGGTGCCCCTGGCGCTGTTCGACGGGTTCGGCTACGCCGCACTCGGGCACCTGCATGGCCGGCAGAAGCTCTCGGAGACGGTCCGCTATTCGGGCTCACCGCTCGCCTACTCCTTCTCGGAAGCGCATCAGGCGAAGGGCGCGTGGCTGATCGACGTGACACAGGACGGCGTCGGCGAGGTCCGCGCGGTCCAGTGGCCGGCACCCCGCGACCTGGCGGTGCTGCGCGGAACCCTCGACGACCTGCTGGGCCGAGATGGACTCGAGTGGGCCGAAGCGGCCTACTGTCACGTGACGCTCACCGATGCCGAGCGGCCCGCCCGCGCCATGGAGCGCCTGCGCACACGCTTCCCGGACACACTCGTCCTGGCCTTCGAGCCCGAGGGCGGCGAGAGGACGGACCACCGCACCTACAGCCAGCGGATCGCCGAGGCCAGGGACGACGCCGAGGTCTGCTGCGGTTTCCTCGACCATGTCCGGGGCCGGTCGGTGTCGGCCGAGGAGCGCGCCCTGGTCCGCACCACCGTGGACGCCGCCCTCAGCGGCGCGTACGAGAAGTAGGGGAGTGCCATGAGGCTCCATCTCCTCGAGATCCAGGCCTTCGGGCCGTTCGCCGACCGTCAGCACGTCGATTTCGACGCCCTGTCGGACCAGGGCCTGTTCCTGCTCAACGGACCGACCGGCGCCGGCAAGTCCAGCGTCCTGGACGCGGTGTGCTTCGCGCTGTACGGGTCCGTACCCGGCGCCAGGCAGGCAGCCAAGCGGCTCCGGAGCGATCATGCCGCGGAGTCGGTGGCGCCCGAGGTGTGCCTCGAGTTCTCGGTCGGCGACCGGCGCTTCCGGGTGGTGCGGTCACCGTCCTGGGAGCGGCCCGCACGCCGTGGGAGCGGCACCACGACCGAGCAGGCGAGGACGCTGCTCAGTGAGCGCGTCGATGGCGACTGGGTCCAGAAGTCCGCGCGGAACGACGAGGCGGGGCTCGAGCTGCAGCAGCTCCTCGGCATGGACAAGGAGCAGTTCACGAAGGTGGTGATGCTGCCCCAGGGGGAATTCGCGGCGTTCCTCCGCGCGGACGCGAAGCCCCGACGGGAGCTCCTGCAGCGCCTGTTCTCGACCACGCGGTTCGAGGACCTCGAACGGTTGTTCCTCGAGGAGAGCCACCGCTCCACCCGGGCGCTCGAGGAGGAACAGGCGAACCAGCGGCACGTCTACCTCCGGGCCGTGGACGAGGCCCAGCGGCACGGCGTCGGGGTCGAGGGGACCGTGACGGTGTCCGCCGGGGCGTCGCCCCCTGCTCCGGACCCCGCCACGGGGACCCATGGACTGACCGAGGCCGTGCGGGCGCGGTGGGAGGAGGCCTCGGCCGAGAGCACGGAGCTGGCGGAGGGCAGCGCGCTGGCCGACGGTGCCCTGGCGGCCGTATCCCGGCGGCGGAGCCGCTCGGCGGCACTCGCGCGGCTCCGTGCCCAGCGGACGGAGCACGAGGGGAAGGCCGAGGCGATCGCCCGGTCCGTCGACGCAGTGCGACGCCACGACGAGGCCCGCGCGCTCGGCAGCGTCCTCGACCTCGCCGATGATGCCGCGTCCGCAGCGGACCGGGCCCGCCTGGAACAGGACGCGTCGATCGAACGAGCCCGAGCCAATGCCGTGGTGGCCGACTACCTGGACGCCGACGTGGTGCTCAGCGGGGCCGGGTCCGAGAAGGACCGCGCCCGGGTGTCGGCGGCGTTCGACGTGGCGTCGGCCGCGTCCGCCGTCCTGAAAGCGGCGCTGCCGGACGAGCGGCGACGCCAGGACGTGCGTCGCGACCTCGTCGGCGTGCAGAAGGACCTGGCCGCCCTCGACGCGACGATGGACGCCGTCGACAGGGAGCTCGATGCCCTCCGGCGTCGCCGGGCGGAGGACCTCGAACGCCTGGGACCGTTGCGTAGGGCCGCTGACGGCCTCGCGCACCTCCGCGCGGAACAGGTCGCGGTGGAGACTGTGGGACGGGTGGTCGAGCAGTTCGGGGCGGCGGAGGAGCAGGGCAGGCGGGCCGACAGTGCATACCTGCGCGCGTCGGAGTCCTTCCTCGACCTCAAGGAGCGGTGGCTCGACCTGCTGCGCCTGCGGCTCGAACAGTCGGCAGAGGAGCTCGCGGAGCGCCTGGAGGACGGCGAGCCGTGCCCGGTCTGCGGGAGCCCGGAGCATCCCGCGCCCGTCGCGTCACCCGGCGGTGACCGGGTCACCCTCGGGCAGGAGCAGGAAGCCCGCCGCCGGCAGGCGGAGGCCGAGGCTGCGCTGCAGGAAGCGAGGGGGGTGCGGGATGCCGTCCGGCTCGAGATCGCGGACCTCGCCGCGCGGGGAGGCGATCGGAGTGCGGACGACGTCGAGGCCGCCGTCCTCGACGCGCGCGTCAGACTGCAGGAGGCGGAGGCGGCGCAGGCCGAAGGCGTATCGGTCGAGGAGCGCGTGGCGCTCGCGGCGGAGGAGGAGGAGCGGCTCCGGGTCCGCCAGGACGTGGCGCGTGCCGAACGCAGCGATGCCGAGGCCCGACAGGGCTCGCTGGCGGATCAGGACCGCCTCCTCTCGCGCCGGATCGACGAACTCCGGGCCGGGGCGGCGTCACTCGCGGTCCGGACCGCGGAGGTGGAGAGCGCCGCACGCGACCTCGACGCGGTCCGTCGCGCCACCGAAGGCTGCGACCGTGCCGGCGCCATGCTCGAGGCCAGCCGGGCGCGGCTCCTCGGCGCGCTGTCCGGTACGCCGTTCGACGACGCGGAGGAGGCGCGGACGGCACTGATGCCGGATGCGCTGCTTGCCCGCACCCGCACGTCGGTTGCGGACCACGAGGTGCAGGGCCACCGGCTCGACGCCGCGTGGGAGGACGACGAGATCACGCAGGGCCTCCGGGACGAGGCGGACGGACTTGCCGCCCCCACCGAGGACGACGAACGGGCGGCCCACTCTGCCGCGGTGGAACTCCGGACCCGGGCCCACCGGGCGGGTATCACGGCCGAAGTCCTCGGCCACTCCGTCACGCAGCTCGAGGCGTACGCGCTCCAGCTGGCCCGGATCGAGGAGCGGATCGCCCCGCTGCGCGAGCGGGCGCAGCTCACCTCCTCGATCGCCGAGACAGCCCGAGGGGGCGGGGACAATCTGTACAAGATGTCGCTCGCCACCTACGTGCTCGCGTCGCGCCTCGAGCAGGTCGCGGCAGCGGCCACCGAACGGTTGCTCGAGATGTCGGACGGCCGCTACCAGCTCGTCCACAGCGACGCGACGGCCGGGAACAAGCGCTCGGGACTTGGGCTGAACGTCATCGACGGCTGGACGGGGAACCGGCGGGACACCTCGACCCTCTCGGGCGGAGAGTCCTTCATGGCGTCCCTCGCCCTCGCGCTGGGCCTCGCCGACGTGGTGCAGCAGGAAGCCGGAGGACTCGACATCGAGACACTGTTCGTCGACGAGGGGTTCGGCTCGCTCGACGACCAGGCCCTCGAGCAGGTGATGGACGCCCTGGAAGGGCTCCGCAGTGGCGGCCGCGTCGTCGGGCTCGTCAGCCACGTGCCCGAGTTGAAGCAGCGCGTGAGCGCCCAGCTGCAGGTGGTGAAGGGTCGGCAGGGCTCGAGTCTCCGCTTCGTGGAGCAGCCCGTCAGCGTGTAAAATCGAGGCGTTACCGGGTCGGGCGCATCGGGAGGGGGGACGATGCGCATTCCATGCACCCCGGAAAGCAGATGTACAAGAACCCCACCCCGGTATCGCCGACCCCTCCGCCGCCCCCGAGCACGCCACCCGAGGCCACACCAGGCCGCCGGTCCAGGCTCGGCCGCTTCGGTGTCCTCCCGCAGCTCGCGGGCCCGTCCTTCCTCGTCATCGGCCTGTTCGCCCGCCTCCCGCTCGCCATGCTCACGGTCGGCGCACTGACGCTCGTCACCACGGCCAGCGGCTCCTACGCCGCCGGAGGCTTCGCGGCCGGTGCCGTGGGACTCGGATCCGCGACGGGTGCGCCCCTCCTGGGGTACCTCGCCGACCGTCGTGGGCAGAGGATCGTCCTGCTCGCCTCGGCGGTGCTGAACACGCTGGCCATCATCGGCCTGCTCGTGGTGACGATGACCCGTTCCGGCTTCGCCGGCTCGGGACTCGCCCTTGTGCTCCTCTCCTCCTTCGCGATGGGTTTCACCTGCCCGCAGATCGGTCCGCTCGCGCGCGTCCGGTGGATGGCGATGACCCGGCGCGGTCCCCGCTCGGCGCTGGACACCGCGCTGTCCTACGAGGGAACGGCCGACGAACTGACCTTCGTCCTCGGGCCTGCACTCGTGGGGCTGCTCGCGTCCCTCCTCGCACCCTGGCTGCCGCTCGCTCTTGCTGCGGTCCTGACGCTCACCCTGGTCAGCGCCTTCGCCGTGCACCGGACCGTAGCCTTCAGCGATACCCGGAGGGACGCGCCCCGGAAGGTCGACGGGCAGCAGGGGACAGAGGCCGGACCATCCTCGGGCACGGTCACCGTGGGTCAGGACCCCGTTCGGTCGCACGGGTCGGACGTGCCGGAGGAGACCGATCCTGCGCCTGCGGGCGCGTGGTTCGTGCTGATCCCCGTCGCGGGCATGATCGCCATGGGGACCTTCTTCGGCTCCACGCAGACGTTCCTCACGGCGTTCACCGGCGAGTTCGGGGCTGCAGAATCGTCCGGTCTGCTGTACGCGGTCATGGGGCTGAGTTCAGCCGCTGCCGCCCTGTCCGTGGCCTACTGGTCGCGACGATTCCGCCACACCGCCCGCTGGACCGCCTCCGCCCTCGCCATGACCGCAGCCGCAGCCGCGCTCGTCGTGCCTAGCTCGGTCGGCGCGATGGTGCTGGTCCTCCTGGTCCTCGGCCTTTTCGTCGGGCCGACCATGGTGACCATCTTCTCGATCGGATCGGCCGTGGCTCCGGCGCACCGCCTCGGTACCGTCATGACCTTCCTGGCGAGCGGCATCGTGGCGGGGACGGCCATCGGGTCAGCGCTGGCCGGCACTCTCGCCGAAGCAGGCGGAGCTGCCGGCGCGGCGCTCGTCCCGGCGCTCGCCGCTGCCGTCCTGCTGCTGCTCGGCGTCGCCTCGGCCATCACTCTCCGCCGCGTCCGGGCCGCCTGACAGCAGCGTTCATCACCGCGGTCCACCCGTTCACATCATCAGTCGGCTGTCCATCGGCTCCCGCCACCCCTAGGATCGAAGGACACCCGAGATGCAGGAGGACGCATGAGTACCGACGGTACCGAGCACCAGGATCACGATCAGGCCGACACCGACGGCGCGGGCCCGGAGGGCACCATCCCCTCGGGCGAGGACGGCGTGGCGGCGGGCGCCATGGAGGAGGCCAGCCACTTCGAGCCCGAGGAGGACGAGGGCGACGGAGCCTGACCCCGCCGTGACGGCAAGGAACCTGCTCCGGGCCTGACGCCGGGACGTCGGCCGGCGAGACCCGGCCCGGACCGCAGCCACCCCGTGGAGGCGCCGAGAGCGGTTCCCGACCATCCATGACGAACACCCCGCCGAGCATTCGGCGGGGTGTTCGTCATGGCTGAGGATTCGTCGTGCTCAGCGGATGCTGGGTGCCCGACCGGGCGGTTCGGGAATCCTGATGTTGCCGGTGATGATGCCCCCGGTGATGACGCCACCCGTGACGACCCCACCCGTGGCGACGTCAGGCGATCCGCTGTCGCACGACGGCACGTCGTCCTGCAGGACGCGAGCGCGTGTTCCCCCGGCGAGGGTGCCCGGCCGCTGCACCTCCGCCGCCGGCGCGACATGATCGTCGGCGAACCCGCGCAGCTGCAGGGCGACGTCATGGGCGTACGGTCGGAGCCCCGGATCCCGCGCCGTCATACCGCGCAGCAGATCGCCCCACTCGGGGCCGAGGGCTGCAGGCACGTCGGGGTCCCGGAGGAGCCGGGCCAGTGCGGCCTCCACCACGGGCCCCGGGAACGCCTTCTGCCCGGTGAGGCACTCGAGCAGCACGAGCCCGAGGGAGTAGATGTCGCTGCGCTCGTCCAGCGCGTCACCCTTGGCCTGCTCGGGACTGAGGTAGTTCGCCGTGCCGATCGTGGCGCCCACGGCCGTCGCCATGGTCGCCTCGACCATGCGCGCGATACCGAAGTCCGTCAGCTTGGGGTATAGGCGCGTACTGTTGTCGCCGCTGTGGAACATGAGGATGTTCGCCGGCTTCACATCCCGGTGCACGACGCCCTCCGAGTGGATGTACGCCAGGGCGTCGGCCAGGTCGGCGCCCAGCTGCGCGACATCGACGGCGGGGATCGGTCCCCGCCTGAGCAGGTGTCGCAGGTCCTCGCCGTCGACGAGCTCCATGACGAGGAAGCCCGTCGCCCGGCCGTCCTCGTCCTCGTGGATGCCGGCGTCGTGCAGGGTCACGAGGCCGGGATGGTTCAGCGTCGAGAGCAGCATGGTCTCGGTGTGCTGGCGGCGGTAGCTGTCGTCGTCCGACGTCGTCGGGTTGAAGATCTTGACGGCCACATCCCGGCCGAGGTTCCTGTCCACCGCCCGGTAGACGGAGGCCGCCCCGCCGACTCCGAGGAGATGGGTGGTCTGGTAGCGGTCGGCGAGGAGCACATCCATGGGTGTCCTCCCGCGACAGGTTGTGGTGACCGGTCGGCGCGTCACCTCACAGTAAGGCTGCTGACCGTTTCACAGTATAGCGGCGGGGCAACGCGCCGGACCCGGGGACAACGCGCCTTTACCGAACCGTCACCGGGGACCTCAGGAGAGGAAATCGACCGCAGCGTCCTTGAACTGCCGGGCCGTGATGGTACTCGCGTGGTTCCTGCCGGCGATGCGCACCGTCCGGGCGTCGGGCGCCCATCGTTCGAGGTCGGCGATGCCTGCGGCATAGTCGTCCTGGTCCCCGGCCACCAGGAGCAGGGGCATCTTCGGGACGGCCGAATCCGGGGTGAAGGGCTCGGTCTTGATGGCCGACACCATCGCGAGGAGGGACGGGAGATCGTGGTGCGGCACGGCGTGAGCCATGCGGAGGAGGTCCGCCGTCGTCGGGTCCTCGGAGGGAGGGCCGCCGGCCAGGGACCGTTCCGCCCCGGCCAGATCGAAGTCGGCGAGCGGATCGGCCGTACCCGGTCCGCCGAGGACCATGCGGCGGATCATCTCGGGCTGCGTGGCGCCGAGTTCCCAGGCCAGGCGGGAGCCGAGGGAGTAGCCGATCACGTCGACGCCCGACGTCGCCGAGTCCGCCTCGAGCGGGAGGACGCGTTCGTCGAAGAGTGCCTGCAGGATGTCCGCGCGCATGCGGCTAGGGGCGTACGCCCCCGCATCCGCGGGAGCGGCACTGTCGCCGTGCGCGGGGAGGTCGATCATGATGGCCGAGCGGCCGGCGTCGTTCAGGACACGCACCCATCCCGTGTCCACCCAGTTCCGGTGCGACGACGACCCGAAACCGTGCAGCAGGACGACGGGCGGCAGCGGCAGGGGATCCGGGGCATCGCTGCGGGTGATGGACAGGCGTGGGTCGATACCTTCGACGGCGTGTACTGAGTGGTGGTCCATCAGTTCATCGTAAGGGCGGCAGAGACATGTGCGCCCTTGAACACATCCCCACCGTGCGGCCCCGAAAGGCCGACGACTGTGACTTTAGACACTTCTCCCTGCCGGGGCAACCGGACGCGCCGCCCCGCCAGAAGCGGCATCCGCGACAGTCCCACCGTTACGGCTGGATGAGTTATAGTCAATATGACTTTAACCTCTGTTCCATCACAGCCCTGCGAAGGAAGCCCATGCACAGCTCGGCGAACGTGTCGGAACGGCAGTCCCAGGCGCCGTCGGTCGCGATCTCGACGGTGATCTTCGCGCTCCGGCCCGGGGGCGAGTCGCAGCGACCCGAGATCTGGTTGCCCCTGGTACGCCGCATCCGTCAGCCGCATCTCGGCAAGTGGGCACTTCCCGGCGGTCCACTCGGCGGTACGGAGTCGCTGCAGGACGCGGCAGCCCGGAACCTGCGGGACACGACCGACCTCGAGCCCACCTACCTCGAACAGCTCTACGCCTTCGGCGGGCTGGACCGGGCGGCGACACAGCGACTGGTGTCGATCGTCTACTGGGCGCTCGTCCGACCGGACCAGGCCGATCTCACCAGGGCGTCCCGGAACGTTCAGTGGTTCCGCGCCGACGACGTCGAGGGGCTCGCCTTCGACCACGACGAGATCGTGGCCTACGCCCTCGGCCGCCTGCGCGGGAAGATCGAGTACGGCTCGGTGGCCTACCACTTCCTCGGCGAGCGGTTCACGCTCGCGCAGCTCCGCGGCGTGTACGAGGCGGTGCTCGGACGGGAACTCGACCCCGCCAATTTCCGACGCCAGTTCCGGTCCGCGAAGGACATCGCGCCGACGGAGGAGGTCCTGCAGGGCGGGCGGAACCGGCCGCCGCGGCTCTATCGGTACACGGGGCCGCACGTGCTGCCTCCGCCCGCACCGGCGGGCGGGCGGGAGCATCCGGGCCGAGCCCGCTCCCTCGACGCAGACCATGCGACGGCGGACGGCACGGCGTCCCGGCCGCCGTCCGTCGTGTCGGGCCCCGGTTCCTCCTGAGCCCGTCATCGGCTCCAGTGCCGGTCCCGGCCGGCACTCCCCAGATCCGTCGAACCCCACGTCATCCCACTCACCCTGCCTTCCGCCCGTGGGCGGAAGGCCCCACCACAGGGAGCACCCCATGTCCGTGTCAACCGCCATCGAACTGATCTCGAGGGACGCAGCGGACGGAGCCGTCCCGGCGTCGACCTGCTCCCCGGACCTCGTGCGTGATCCCTGGACCATCGATGCCCTGCCCATGCCGCAGTACGGTCCCGGGGCGTCCATGGCCGACCCCGCACCGCCTGCGACGCCCCGGCAGGGAGAGCTTCCCGAGGACTACAGGACGGCGTCGGCGGAGGACCTCGACCGGCGCATCCGCGCGGCGAAGGCGACGCTGGGGGAGTCCGTGGTCATCCTCGGGCACTTCTACCAGCGCGACGAGGTGGTGCAGTACGCCGACTTCGTGGGCGACAGCTACCAGCTCGCGCGTGCGGCCACGGAACGCCCCGAGGCCGAGGCGATCGTCTTCTGCGGCGTCCACTTCATGGCCGAGACCGCGGACATGCTCTCGACCGCCGGGCAGTCCGTGATCCTCCCGAACCTCGCCGCCGGCTGCTCGATGGCGGACATGGCCGACATCGACTCCGTGACCGAGTGCTGGGACCAGCTCACGGAACTCTTCGGGACCGAGCCCGACGCGGACGGGCGAGTCCCCGTCATCCCGGTCACGTACATGAACTCCTCCGCCGCCCTCAAGGGTTTCTGCGGAGACCACGGGGGGATCGTGTGCACGTCGTCGAACGCCGCCGCCGTGCTCGAGTGGGCGTTCGAGCGGGGGCAGCGCGTGCTGTTCTTCCCGGATCAGCACCTGGGCCGTAACACGGCCAAGGCGATGGGGGTGCCGCTCGAGCAGATGCCCCTGTGGAACCCGCGCAAGCCGTGGGGCGGGACCGACGAGCAGGTCCTGCAGGACTCACGCGTGATCCTGTGGCACGGGTTCTGCTCCGTGCACAAGCGCTTCACGGTCGGGCAGATCGAGAAGGCCCGGGCGGAGTTCCCCGGGGTGCGGGTGATCGTGCACCCCGAGTGCCCGATGCCGGTCGTCGACGCCGCCGACGAGGCGGGGTCCACCGACTACATCAGGAAGGCCATCGACGCCGCCGCGCCGGGCACCACCTTCGCGATCGGCACCGAGATCAACATGGTGAACCGGCTGGCGGCCCAGTTCCCGCAGCACACCATCTTCTGCCTCGACCCCGTGATCTGCCCGTGCTCGACGATGTACCGGATCCACCCGGGCTACCTGGCCTGGGTTCTCGAGGGACTCGTCGAGGGCCGTGTGCTCAACCCCATCACGGTGCCGGAGAGCGTGGCCGCTCCAGCGCGGGTGGCGCTCAACCGGATGCTCGCGGTCCGGCCATGAACCGCGGCACCGCAGCGCCCGCCGCGGCTCCGACGCCTCGCGGCGGATCGAGGGTCATCGTGGTCGGGTCGGGGATCGCCGGGATGCAGACGGCCCTCGAGCTCCGCCGGCTCGACCCCTCGGGTGCTGTCGTCCTGGTGTCCAAGGGGACCCTCACCGAGAGCAACACACGGTACGCGCAGGGTGGGATCGCCGCCGTCGTCCCGTCCGTCAGGGTCGCACCGGCCCCGCAGGGGGCGCGCGACGGCGGTGAGGGCGGATCCCCGCATGCCGATTCGGTGGAGGCGCACATCGCCGACACCCTGATCGCCGGCGCGGGGTTGGCCGATCCGCACGCGGTCTCGGTGCTGTGCCACGGTGGGGCCGACGCCGTCCGGTCCCTGCAGCGGGCAGGCGTCGTCTTCGACACCGTCGCGGCGGACAGTGCCGGTGCCGGGGCCGGACCAGGGGGCGCGGCAGAGCCGGACCGCGATCTCGGGGAGACAGGGCGGTCGGCGACGACGACGCCTGATCTCGCCCGTGGTCGGGAGGCCGCCCACTCCGCCGCGCGCATCCTCCACCTCGGCGGGGACTCGACCGGCGCCCGGATCGTCGGGGCGCTGTCCGCGGCGGTCGGCCGGGACCCGGGCATCGTCGTGCTGGAGGGCGCGGCGGTCACCCGTGTGCTGCTGACCGGCTCAGGAGAGGCCCTGCGGCGCGCAGCAGGCGTCACCACCGTCGTCGCCGGCCGGTCACGCGACCTACCGGCCGACGCCGTCGTGCTCGCCACGGGCGGAGCCGGCCAGCTCTTCGTCCACACCACGAACCCGTCCATCGCGACCGGCGACGGTCTGGCCCTCGCCTGGCGGGCCGGCGCGGCCGTCACCGACCTCGAGTTCTTCCAGTTCCACCCGACCTCGCTCGACGTCCCGGGCAATCCGCTGATCTCCGAGGCGGTGCGCGGTGAGGGGGCACGGCTCATCGACGCCGACGGCAGGGCCTTCATGCACGACTACCACCCCGACGGCGACCTCGCACCCCGCGACGTCGTCTCCCGGAGCATCGCCCGGCACCTCGCGCGGCGTTCCGGCAGAGGACGTCCGGGACGGATGACCGCTCCTGTCGGCACCGGTCCGGCGGAGCACGTGTACCTCGATGCGACGGCGCTGGGCCAGGCCTTCCTGTCGCGCCGCTTCCCCGGCCTCACGGCACTCACGCTGCGGCACGGGTTCGACTGGTCCTCCGAGCCCGTCCCCGTGGTGCCCGCCGCTCACTACTGGATGGGCGGCGTCCGCACCGACACCGAGGGGCGGACCTCGGTCCCCGGCCTCTTCGCCGTCGGCGAGGTGGCGCGCACGGGTGTGCACGGGGCCAACCGCCTCGCGTCGAACAGCCTCCTCGAGGCAGTGGTGTTCGCGACGCGCTGCGCCGAGGCGATCGTCGACGGCGGCGGAGCCGCTCCTCGCGTCGACGCGGAACCCTTCGACGCCGACGCAGACGTCGACGCCGGGCGCTCCGCCACCCAGCCCGTCACCCGTCGCGAACTCCAGGAGGTCATGTCCGACCACGCCGGTGTCCTGCGCACCGGTGCCGGACTGGAACTCGCCCGCAAGCACCTCGCCGGCTATCACGCGCCCGAGGATCCCGAGACCGAGAACCTGCTGCTCTGCGCCCGCCTGCTCGTCCACGCAGCCTCCCGGAGGCCGGCATCCTGCGGCGCCCACTACCGCGTGGACGGGGCCGACCAGGACCCCGACCAGCACTCACGCGACGTGGAGCACTACGCGGAGGATGAGCCGCCGGTACCGAGCCGATCCTACGTTCGAGCCATCGAAGGAGCCATCCGATGAGCACCACCACGTTCCCCTCCACGACCCCACCCCGGACCCCCGGCGCGGGGGGCGCGTCGACCACCGGCACGGCGCCCTCGCC